>JAJZEJ010000758.1 GCA_021828635.1 Chloroflexota bacterium | reverse complement strand
TTAACTGCAAGTAGCGAGTCATGAGGCGTGTGGTGACGCTGATGCTAAGCAAAAGCAGAATGATGGTAATCAGTGTCGCCAACTTATGAGTACGAATCCAGGTAATCACATAGTAGATTGCCTTGATCACAGGACGCAAAATAGCCTTGACGGCGCGAGCGGTTGGCATCTCTCCTATTCTTGGTTTGCTAGGAGTTAGGGCGATTTGCTTAGGTTCGGTACGCTGCTCAGGTGCAGGCGGTGGTAAGGCTGGGGGTTGTGGACCCGCTTGAGTTGGCGGAGCTGTTAACATAGGCTCACATCTCGACTTTCTCGCATGTACTGTGCTGTGCTATCACCGATGTACGGTAGAACACGACCATCTGACCATCGATAGAAATTGCTGATTGCTTCAATGCTTTATTTCTTATAACGTCCTTGAGGTAGTATTGTTACAGTGTACGATACACCAGATTGGCGCTTTATGCAAGGTGGGCAGCTTCCTGGGCAACATTTTCCTCTGAGATGAGCAATTATCTGGTAGCATCAAGATATAGATGTGTAGATATTTACTTTTTCCCAATAATATACTATAATATGTACATGTACAGGGCTAGCTCTCAAGTTGGTTCGTAGTAACGAAGAATAACAGCTCATCTACCATGTGTGGAAGGAGTAACGGTGCCGTTCCTTAGGGGGCGGCACTAGCTATTAGTACGAATATATCCTTCATATTCTTGTTGCAATTTTCGCCGCCTGTGTGCTTGTTCTACACAATAAGCTGTCCATAGAAGCACAAAATCACCTCGATCAGCCAAAATGACAACATAGCTGAAATCTTCCAGTGCGAGTACTATTCTTTCCTCTTGTCTACGCCGATTTTTCCAGACCTTTATATATTCCGATTGGCTAGACATGATGATGAAACGAGGCCAAAGGATACGCTCACAGCGACGTAAATCTGGTACCCGTTCACTTTCCACTTGGCCCTCGCTAATAAGATGCCAGAATGTAGCCTCTTTTCCTTTTATCATTGGGTATCTTTTGAAGTTGAGGCATTTACCTTGAAATGTTAATCTGGCGTGTATAAAGTCACGACAAAAATGCTGGTAGAGAGCTTCTAGATATATCTCCCAATCATAATGATACTCTTCCATCATCACTAAAGAAGGCAATACAAACCCGCTATCCATTGGTCACTATCTCGCTTCCCACCGGAAAATATTAAATTTATCTTCTCGCAGTAAGGTAGAACGTGAAAGAGTGTAATGCGTTCTTTCTTTTACTCTCTCTACAAGTGCAATTTTTGCGCTATTTGAATTTAGATAGCGGTTGGTATAACTAACAGTACCTATCAATAAATCTGCTAGCTGTACCTGCTCCACTTCATGAGATCGAATAGTTTGAATGCGTGTGATAATTTTACGTTCAAAATCATACACATTACTACATAAAATATCATGTAACTTTGTTACCTTAGTATTGCTGTTTGTATCTTTAATATCAAGATAAATCCTATATTCATCTGATGGTGTTAGTAGCATTTTAAGCATATCAAAATACATTTTATAATACCAGCTATCATGGTCTTGCGAAAATTCGTGGTGTCTTAGTTTAGATTTGTCTGGAACAATAAGGCAACGAAAGTGTAAATCACTGTCATCAAAAAAGTAGTCAATCAAATCTTTATAAAATATAAATTTTGCAGGAGAGACCTTGGACCACTTTATCTCAAACGTTGTTGAAAGCCCATGTCTGACTTTAATTTCACGGATACGAGCCGCGATTTCATGTGTCTTCTCCAATGGACACCAGACAGCACCCAACACCATTGCCTGTTGCTGATCATTCTCTAAATGGCAACTTTCATCACAATAGATATTGAAAATATTGCCCATATGGTAACGCTTTCTAGCAGTAGCACTTATTTAATATAATGATCTATATCATACTAACTAATGGCTGTTTTTTCAATAGCTGGAGTATTGTTTTTTGTACTTGGGTAATTCGATAGGGTAAATTTGACCCTCTACTGAAAATTTGCTACAGTATAACCACAAACAAATGTGTTCTCGCCCACTTGGGAGCGTTCAATATCACTGGTTGGTTCATAATAACATGACAGATTTCATAAAAGTTGCGGCGGTTGATGATGTCGCGGAGGGCGGCACATTGCCGCTGGAAGTTGATGGAGAGCTGGTCTGCCTGGCAAAAGTGGAGGGGCATATCTACGCTTTTACCGACAATTGCACACATATTAGCGGCCCTCTGAACGAGGGGGAGTTGCATGGCTGTGTGCTAACCTGTCCCTGGCATTTCGCGCAGTTCGATATTAGCACCGGTAAAGTACTGCGCGGCCCCGCCCGCCAGGACATTCTGACCTATCCGGTCAAGGTCGAGGATGGCAACGTCTATCTCCAGCTACCTGATGAAGAATGGTAGAGGTGTGATGCATCATGCTCTATAGAGTATCGACGATGTTCCAGAGCGTCCAGGGCGTGATGAATCACGCCCCTACGAAAGGTGTCGCCACATATCGATGCGATTCATCAGGTAGTAGAGAATAGCTACGCCAACTAAGGGCGCGAAGACGCTGACGATATTCGTTTTGTAGAGACCAGCAGGGAAACTGACGATAATACTGGCAACCACCGCACCAACGATCAGAAAAAAACCTAGCTTCTTCCATAGCAACAGCAGTACCGCACCCGCCACATCGACAAGCCCAAAGAGACCAAAAATCAGGAAGTAGATCGATGGAATGTCTGTACTGGCCGGTCCAGCCGCCGAAGCTCCCAGAAAGGTCAGGAGATAGAGGCCCGCGAGAGTGATATTGGCAACCAGATTAAGGATGAGCCAGGCAGTCAGGCAACCCCCGCGTTTGGCTCGAATCGCCTGTTCCACTCGCTCACTCTGTACAACTACTGATGCTACCGGTGACAACGGATAGCCATTTCTGTATGCATAGGGCTGGTTATCAGAGAGCTGTACACGCAACGCGGAACCATCAGGCAAGACAAAATCCTTGCCCGTCACGCGCTCGTCGGCTGAGAGCCTGCCAATAACACTATCATTGAGTAGCACCGTCGCCGGTTCCGTGCCAGCTTCCCAGTGAACCTGAATGCGCTGTACGCCCGTCGTATCTAACGCGAAATCTTGTACGGCCAAAGTTTTCTCCTCTGCACATGGATAATGATAAGTTCTTAATATATCATACCACTAGCATGGCACCTACAAGAATGTCTTAGGACACGAGCAAACAGGCAAGAGGCATGACACTCACAAGGGGTGCCATGCGATGGGCATCACATGATGGGTTTCACATGATGATCTGCTAGCCGAGTACTTTTTCGATCTGGTGCAGATCATAGCCACACTGATGCAACTCTTTGTGTGCATTCTGATCGGCGGTCGTCACGCTGGCCTGCGTTGCTTCATAGCTGCCAGGATTGGCATTGAAGTTAGCGGGTGTCAGGACTGCCAGCCCATTTTGCGCGGTACTCACGTCGTTGGCGGCGGCGTTCACTTCCATCACGAAGTTGTTGTAATATGATGTAAGCTGCTGCTGCTCACTGGAAGGCGCGGAATTGATATCTGTTTGTAGATCGGACTCCATGCCCTGCAACTTCGCATCGATGGTACCGGCGATATCGGCGTGGATCGTGCGATAGTCGCGCGGCAGTACGACGGCGTAGATGCGGAATTGATCGTACATGTTATGCACATCCTGGCGTGCTTCCTGAATGCTCGTCTCGGCATCGAGTTTACTTTGCAATGCGTTCAGGCCGCTCTCGTTCGTGGAGACATCCGACTGCAAGGCGCTGGCCTGCGTGCTGGTGATGGCTTGTTTGTTGAGCCAGTAGCTGACGCGACCATTCAGCGTGTTTAGTGCGTTCAGACGATCCTGAATCTGCTGATTGCCAAAGTTGACTACGCATGAGAGATTGCCGCCGCACGAGATGTTAGTATGGGTAGATGCGGCAGATGCGGCAGATGCGGCTAGCGTGGTTGCCGGAATGGCGAAGCCTAGCGCCAGCAGACTAAACAACAGAGGTAACGCCACACGGCGTGCGGTACGGATGAGATGGGCAACTGTATGTTTCATAGAATTTTCCCTCGTTTGTTATTGATGTGAGTCAAGGTTTATGGTTGTTGTTGAGTATCTTGTTTGGCCTGGTTGACGCTATTCTGTGTGTCATTGTTGGCGGAGTCCAATTGGTTGAGCATATTCTGCACTTGCT
>JAJZEJ010000853.1 GCA_021828635.1 Chloroflexota bacterium | reverse complement strand
GATGGACGAGGAGCAGGTAGTCCGTCTGGAACGCCTGCGCACAGCGGATGACGCACCAATCGCCTACGAGGTCGATTACCTGCCCTATCCACGCGCGGCGGGTGTCTATCAGCGTGCCAAAGAGGTCGCGGACGGTTCACTGTATGTGCTGATGCATACCGAGGGGTTGCATCCCTACATTGCAGAGCAATCGTTCAAAGGCGCTCAGGCAACGGCGCGTGAAGCGGAACTGTTACGTGTCGCGGTTGACTCACCAGGGCTACGGCTCGCGGCCACGGTGTTCGACGAGACAGGCGCACCGATTGAGTACACCGAAGCATTTTATCCAGGTTCCCAATACGAGTTTCAGTTGACACTGCGTGTCGGGAAATAAGCATCTGACGCATGTGTGTACGTGTAGTCTACATCGCGTATGGATGTGGTACGTCGTCTATCACGTACCTCTCTCGTATCTGGAACCAGTTGAGCCTGCGTGCTATACTACGCAAGGATAAAACTAGCAAAAGCAGAGGATAGACACGAACACACATACGGAATAGAGTAGAGGAAAGCACTATGGATGAAATGCAAGATGGTCGCGGTAACAACGTGACCAAAGGTGTGCCGGTTCATTTCGTCAGTCGTCAGGATCAGGAGTGGACCGATAAGGGCAATAATGCCGCCCAGAGTGGGGACTACGGAGCTGCCGCTGAAGCTTTCGAGCAGGCGGTGGCGGCGAATCCCGACGATGCACGCGCACGCTACAATCTCGCGCTGGCCCAGCAGTATCTCGGTGATGCCGAGCTGGCCGTCGCTGGTTATCGCCGCGCCATCGATCTTGACCCGCAGTTGATCGATGCTTACATCAACCTGGGCAACCTATATGGGGAGCTTGGGTTGCATGAAGAGGCGTTGGAGACCTTTCAGCAAGGGTTGGAGCTAGACCCAGAGAACGATGACCTTTATAGCAGCGTTGGAGACTCGTACCGCTCGCAAAACCTGTACCAGGATGCTGTGCAAGCGTATCGGCAAGCATTAATGCTCAATCTGGACAACATCGTCGCGGCAGATAACCTGCGTGATGTGCGTGAGCGCATTAACGACCAGTATCGCCGCCTGATGGAGCAGGAGCGGCGCATTGATAGTGACCCCATCAATGCCGCCCGTTATGCTGAGCTAGCCAGCATCTACCTGGATATGCACCGTTACGATGAGGCGCTATCCGCCACAAACCATATGCTCACACTCGATCCAGATGGGCGTAGCGGCTACGATATGCTGGCCGCGGTTTACGAGCAGATGGGCGAGCGCGACCAGGCCGCCGAGACCTACCAGCGCATCGTGGAGATAGACCCGCAGGATACCGAGGCATGGGAACACCTGGGTACCTGGCGCTCCATTCAGGAACAGACCGGGGCAGCTATTGATGCCTACGCGCAATCACTCCAGATTGACCCGTTACGCATCACTGCTCGTTTCAGTCTGGCCGAAGCTTACCTGGAGGCAGAGCGGTATCAAGAGGCTGCTGAGACCTATCGCTGGCTGATCGAACACAACGACGAGTTACAGGCAGACGACGTGGCCGCCGCTTACGCGGGTCTGGCCGACACCTACAATGGCATGGGGCAACACGAACAGGCCATTGAAACGGCCAGGAAACTGCTTGAAATCTCCGAGGATGATGCGGAGGGTTACTTCCAGCTCGCAACGGCCTACGACGCTTCTGGACGCCAGGACGAGGCCATTGAGAACTACCAGAATGCTATCGATAGCGATCCCTTAAACGCCGATTACTATAATGATCTGGCGGACACACTACGCGAAGTGAAACGCTATGACGAGGCACTGGAAAACGCTCAGCAGGCCATCGCAATGGACCCCTCACTGATTCTGGCCTACGAAACAATGGCTCAAATCTATGAGGAGACCGGCCATTCCGAGGAGGCCGCCGAGGCGACGGAACAGGCCAACGCACTCCGCGCCGCCGACCTGGGGGTGTAGAGCAAGAGAGCAAGCAAGCAAGCAGGGCAATCCCTCACGGTTGTCCTGCCGACTTGCTTACTATGCAATAGTCATTATTCTTGGCCCAGAGGATGAAGGTGCTTATTATGTCGTCACGGCTAAACCCCCAAACCGGCAAGAGATACGGCGCTATAACACATGGAAGGCAGGCATAAACAATGAGTGACCACCTGAAATATCCCACGAAGGGACATGGTGCAATTCCCTCATTCAACAGTTATGAAGAAGAAGCCGAATGGTGGGACACACACGACACTGGCGAAGATGAGATACAAGCAGAGTTCCACCCTGTCACGGTGCGCTTTAGCAAACCTCTCTCAGAATCCTTCAAGGTGCGCTTCGATGCAGAAACAGCCGAAAAGTTACGACAGCAGGCCCAAGCAAAAGGCATTGGCCCTACGACGATGATTCGCATGCTTGTCATGGAGCAACTACAGCGCGAGGACCAAGCCTCTCACTAACTGACTCTAAATTATGCCTCTTGCTTGCCTTCTTCATTAAGCTAATCAAAAAGACTCGGCTGATTTTTCTGCTTGAGGCGAAATCGCTCTTCTTGTTCCAGTTGCTTCAAGCTTTTTTCTGGTGTTGGTAATTTCTCTGGTGGCGTTCCTCCCAATTCGTTGATGATAAACTCACGAACCTTACGCCCCACAGTGAAGTGCGTCGCGTTTGCTCGCTCTTTCCCTTTGACATTCCCTCGTTTCATAGCAGCATCGGTCTGAGCAGCACGGAAAATATTATCAGCCAATTCCTCAGAAATCATCCAATCGGAAATTTCTTCTCCTGGAGCGAGGTGCTTCAAAGCATGGATGTCGTCTTCTATGAGTCCTCCATATAGGCCACCATAACCAGCATTAGCAAAATCAGCATGTTCTTGCGTAGTTCTAACGCCAGCCTCATGAGCGGTTTGGGCGAACTTTCGATTATAGAGACTGAGTTGTGCGCGATAGATCAATCGCTTTTCATCTTCAGAGAGTTGAGCGAAGGTATCAGTATCAGCTAACTCCTGCCGACGAGTTTGCTGCGCGAAATAGTCTTTTGCGAGACCCACAATAGGTTTGGCAGAATCCGAACTGAGGACAATCATATAACAAGCATAGCGGCTCAGCTCAATATCACGGATAGTTGTCTGCCCTCCCTTTGAGCCAACCTTACGCTGTTTTGTCGTCTCGCGAAATTCCTCCGCGACAACATGACTGTTGTACTCACAGGCAACCTTTGCTTTGGCAATAACGCGCTCGAAGTTAGCCCAGTGGCTATAGCCGAGCAGTCTTGCAAGCTCTCTTGCTCGCCAGAACTCTCGTTCACCGTCCATATGACGGATGGCGTCGAAAGGCGAACTCACAACATTCATCTGGTCATCCACGCCCTCTCTCCTTCCATTCTATATCTTACCGAGGTCGGTAAGATATAAAAAAACCGCTCTACAAGCGACTTCATACAAATGAGCAGCAAGTTGTTACCAGGTTACTCATTTAATTATTATAATCGTATTTTACCACAGCTACGTTCTTTCATAACGATATTTTAACTCAATATTTGAAACGATAGCGGACTTGAAAATTTTTGTTCGTTGAGAATGGCATCTCTTTCTCTGAAGAATCATTCACCACTTATCTTCCGTCCCTTGACAATCTTTCTCTGCTCATCTATAATTTAATTAATCGATCAATTAAATAGGAGGAGAAAGATGAGCAGAGAGAATAAGCGTTTGCGAACCTTTGTCAAGCATTTCGTCAATCCCGTTTTGCGTAATGCCGCCCGCTCTTCACATGGCCCATTCGCGCTTTTGCGTCACGTTGGCCGACGCAGTGGAAAAACATATGAGATACCGATCATGGTCTGGAGAGTCGCAGATGGTTTTGTGATCGTACTCACCTACGGTTCACACGTTGATTGGCTACGCAATCTTCAAGCTGCCGGTGGGGGAAGCCTGCGCTGGCACAAACAGGAATACATTTTGCAGAAACCAGCATTTATTGACGCGCAAACTGCCGAACTCGCGCTTCCCCCATTGATAAGAAATGTACTACGGATGCGCGGCGTGCATGAATTTGTGAAAATACCCGCTCAGTCTGTACTCTGAGAGTGTACAAATGGGCCGAACAAGAGTGCATTCATCTGTTCTGGCGGGTTCTATGGATTTTCTGAAGACTATTTTGTTGCAGAATAAGACGTTGCTCGCTTCCCGCTATCAGCCGCTCGGCCTGTTTGTTGCAGATC
>JAJZEJ010000684.1 GCA_021828635.1 Chloroflexota bacterium | reverse complement strand
GGTGTTAATGACGGCTCCCGCCTCAATCTCTTTGTCCGGCCAAATTTTGACGTTTGGCTGAATAATCGCGGCCTCCTGGATAATCGAGTTGTCGCCAATCACCGACCCCTCGAACATGACCGCCTTGCTTTTGATGCTGGTAGCAGTGCCGACCAACGCACCACGCAACTCAGCACGTTCGCCGATATACGAATTATTCCAGACAATGCTGCGATCTACCTGCGCACGCTCATCGATGATAGTATAGTGACCGATCACACTGGGGCCATGCAGGATAGCACCAGGGCGCACCTTGCAGTCATGGCCCAGATAAAGCGGACCATAGAGCTGCGCCTCCTCGGCAATTTCGACGCCTTCTTCACACCAGACATTGTTGCCAATATTCTTCGCGGGAATCTCTACCTCGACATGCCCCAACAGGACATCGGCATTGGCACGCATGTACTCGCTCAGGTTGCCCACATCGCACCAGTAGCCTTTAGGGGCGACGTAGCCATAAATGGGATCGCCCTTGCGCAACATCATCGGGAAGAGTTCCTGACTGAAATCAAAGGGTTTATTTTTCTCAAAGTAGGAGAAGATTTGCGGGTCAAGCACATAGATACCGGTATTGATGGTATCGCTAAAAACCTCGCCCCAGCTGGGTTTCTCCAAGAATTGCGCGATATGACCGTCCTCGTTGGTAATGATGACCCCGTACTCTAGAGGATTATGCACATGGGCCAGCAAGAGCGTCGCCATAGACTTCTTCTCTTGATGGTAGCGTATAAGGTCGGTCAGATCATAATCGGTCAGCGCGTCACCGCTAATGACGAGAAACGGCTCATTCTCCCCACCTGGTCCCGTAGAGATCAAGGAATCTTCAGCATTTTTCACGCTACCGGCGGTACCCAGAGGGATATCTTCACGCGAATAGGTGACATGCATGCCGAGTTGAGAGCCATTACCAAAATAATCTTCTATATTACTTGCAAGGTATTGTACAGTGACAACAACTTCAGTGATGCCATGTCGCTTTAAGAGATCGAGGATATGTTCCATCACGGGTTTGCCAGCGATAGGAACCATTGGTTTAGGGCGTCGGATCGTTAGTGGTCTCAGCCTCGACCCTTCACCGCCTGCCATTACAACCGCTTTCATAGAGGCCCGCCTTTCCGTTTGCTCGCTGCTAACACAGAAATACAAGAACGGCGAGGCCAGGCCGCGCCGTCTCATCTGCTCCACCACTTTCATTGTACAACACGAGGTAAATGCGTCGCAATAGCTACAGAACGACAGCCAGAGCGAACACCAGCACCTCTCTTCTCCCCTTGCTACCAGTCGCTCAAGCGACCGTGTTCAACGAGCCAGCGTACAAAACGATGATAGTTGGTCTCTTCTCGCGCCATGCGATCTTCATATTCTTCCTGGAGTTTTATCAGCTTATACGCTTCATTTACAGTAAAGCCCTCATCCAGGAGGGTATCGACGAGCAGATCCATGTATTGCTGATACTGCTGCTGCTGGTCCTGCATAGGTATAATCCTCCTTCTTTCCGGCCTGATTGCCTTGATCGTACACGCTAGCGAAAGGTTCGTGTCATGCCAGTATTCCAGTTCCCCACTTTTCCATTGGTCATGCCGCCGAACTTAAACATGCATACATGAATATGCAGAAAAACGAAACAGTCTGTGCGCTTGAAGCTTTTTATAACTAAAGATAGAGGTGCGGCTTTGTCGCCGTACCCCTAACGGACAATGATGGTGTGATCGTAACAGACGTTATGGCTATAGGACGTAACACGCCGCTATAGTGGATAGCCCGATAAGAGTTTGGCCATACGGCTCTGTACGGTTCGTTACTTGACTCTTACATGCTACTATACATTATATAGTATACCGTATAAGTCGTCTTTTTGCTAGTGGTTGTGGAACAGGTTTGCGAAATACACACGAAAATTGCGTCATATGCTGCGCTCTTAGGAAGCAAAGTAGCGGAATTCTACGAAAGATCGTAGACCGAGGCGCTTTATGATTGAAGCACTCAGTCATCCCATTATCTATTTATGGCTTGCCTCATGGCTTTTGCTCCCACCATGACATGTGTATATATGTATAAACGTGTACGAAGTCATTTCAGCCACAACCGCTTTGAGCGCCAGAAACGAGATATTGTCTTCACAAATTTTTCACAATAGACCTATCTAACTCAAAGCACACCACAAGCCTATCCATAGTGCAATAGCTCATCTGCTGAATGAGCAAATTTTCAGAAAAGCTTGACAAGGCGCACGTTCCATTGTACAATTCATTTCAACGAAAGGAGGTGGTGTGTAATGGATCAATGTAGTCGCTGCACAGGCAGCGTGGTAGATTCTCACACCTTCCCGACGAGAGAGGTTACACTGTAGCGTCTTTCGTGGCACCTAGCTCAGGAGCTTGGTGAGGGTTGGAATAACCAGCAGATACGGGTAGATCGTTAGTAATCTCTATCCTGTCTGTGCAGCACCTCCCAGAGCAAAGGCAAAATTATATTGCCCCTCTGCTCTGGGATTTTTGTCAACAACAATGCCCGTAAATCGTGTCCCATCGCCTGTATATTTTCATTCGTTTTATATGCACTTATTTTACAGGTGGGCAGTTTTATGTTTTTCACGCATGGGCATAGATTCTTCGCAACCGTCCCAAACACTATTCTGTTCTCATCTCTTGATCATCTTTCAGACGAATAATTAGTACTAGAGTATAGTAAAGCGTGAACAATACTTATATTGCAGAACGACTCGACATCGCAGCACTCCAGCGTCAGCTACGGACTAGGTTGTTCGGCAGGCAAGAACACATGATCTACTTTCCGGCTGTAGACTCGACGAATACGCAGGCAATGCAGCTTGCACTCAACGGAGCAGAGGAAGGAGTGGTCGTCGTTACCGATAACCAATATGCTGGTCGAGGCAGGCAAGGGCATCAATGGGTAGACGTTTCCGGTTGTAACGCTATCACTTCCCTTGTTCTCAGGCCGCGCTTCGTATCATATTTGCTCGTTATGCTTGCTGCACTTGCCGTGGTTGACGCGATTAACGAGGTATGTGGAGTTCCAGCCAGCATCAAATGGCCCAATGACGTTCTGATTGAAGGACGCAAAGTCGCTGGCATTTTGATCGAGACCAGTCGAGATCGTGCCGGGCATATGGTTGCCATTATGGGTATTGGCGTTAATGTGAACGCGCATCCCACCTCTAGTATTCAGGAATCTGCGGAAAACGAAACTCTGCTTGCCAGAGCTACCTGTCTTGAGGTCACTTGTGGCCACAAGGTCAGTCGTGAACGCTTTATCGCCTCACTGTTGCGCTTTATCGAGACATCCTATGTTGCGCTACAGGATGAGGTGGAAGAAGGGGCCGCTGCATCCCATCCCGGCAGCATAGTCCTAGCCTCACAGAGAGTACACGAGCGATGGCGTAGTTATCTATCCACGCTCGGTCGTACTATCGACGTGCGACAGGGTGGTACTATTCTCAGCGGCGTTGCTGAGGATGTTAATGACAACGGAGAGCTGTTACTCCGCTTGTCTACCGGAACACAGATCAGTATTACCTGGGGGGAAATTGGATACCCCACAGAATAGGTTGCTGCTGTGGTAAAGAAAAAGGCGTGAGGATATCCCTCCGCCACTATATGAGGGGAACAGAATATGGAAACTCAAGATGTATTCCTCACCGATGACGGACGTCAACTTGCACTCAGTCAGCTTGAATTTCTGCGCACCATCAAACGCGCTGAAGTAGCCCAGTACCTGCATGAGACCAAAGAGTCAGGAGATCTGATTGACAATGCGGCCTATGAGGACGCCAAAGACCAGCAGGCCCGACTCGAAAAGCGCATTCAGGAATTAGAGCAGATGCTGGCACGCGCCAAAACCATCACACGCGCCCCCGTGGACGAAGTGACGCTTGGCTCAGTGGTACATCTCTGCACCAGTGAGGGCAAAGAATATCACTATACACTTGTCGGAGCTTTCGAGGCTCAGCCCAGTGCCGGACGTATCTCCAACGAGTCACCTGTCGGCAAGGCGATCCTGGGTCACAAAGTTGGCGATCAGGTGATTGCCTCCACCCCTGGTGGCCTGCGGGAGTACACCATTCTCACCATTGAGTAATTTTCTCACTATATCCTGCAAGGATGCACATCAATAACAGCATGCCTGATGCCCTGTGGCCGCAAAGGCTCACAGGGCATCTTTTTGCGTG
>JAJZEJ010000793.1 GCA_021828635.1 Chloroflexota bacterium | reverse complement strand
AGTCAAAAAAGTGCGATAGACACCATCATAGCGACGCAAGCGGAAAACAGTTTGATAGGGCCGGAGTGTTTTAATCGAAGTAAACCAGAGATGCCCTACACGCGCACGATCATCGGGATGGATAGCCGCCAGAAGACTTTCGCCCTGAGCCTCTTCCGGCTGCTGGCCGGTATACTGACACCACGAATCTAAATCGTTCATGGTCATACCATCAACACTGGTAGTCCAGACAATTTGGGTTGTTGCCGCGATCAGCAACCGATAACGTTCCTCGCTCTCGCGTAAACGCCGCAGCGTCGCATCTTCTGAAACAGGTTGTGGCACCGATAAATATTGTTGGCTATCCTGATTATTCGTCTTCACAATGCTCCCTGCCAGGTTATGTCCTCCATTATTCTCCTCCGGGAAATGGTTCATCAATCACTCTCCCTGGTATTCCACACAACGAACGTTGAAGAATGAGAAAAGTTGTCCTCAGTGTAACAGGAGCATTAACGCATCGTCAAGAATGACATGTTCCCAGACGTAAAGTCACAGAGCTGAATCACCCCCCCTTATACAAACTCTGGTATTGACACGGGCTAAATCCTGAAAAAGATGCAACTTGACAAACACAAAGGAAACTGTATACACTTTTCTTGATGAGTATAGTATGATAGGAGAAAATCATGGCTATCGATGCTGTCAATCCCCAGGGAACGACTACTCGACCAATGACTGGCGCGGAATATTTAGAGAGTCTGCGCGACGGGCGTGAAATCTGGATCTATGGGGAGCGCGTCAAAGATGTGACAACCCATCCAGCCTTTCGCAACACCGCACGCATGATTGCACGTTTGTATGATGCGCTGCACGATCCAGCGTTACAGGACGTTTTGACAACAGAAACCGATACCGGTTCTGGCGGGCGCACACACAGATATTTTAAAGCTCCAAAGAGTGCCGAAGAACAACTGGCAGCCCGCGATGCTATCGCACAATGGAGCCGTCTTACCTATGGTTGGCTGGGACGCTCACCCGATTACAAAGCCTCTTTCCTCGGCACACTCGGCGCGAACTCGGAGTTTTACCAGCCCTTCGAGGCCAACGCAAAAGCCTGGTACAAAAAAGCGCAGGAGCGCGTATTATACCTCAATCATGCAATTATCCATCCGCCAGTTGACCGCGACCGCGGCATCCATGAACGCGCCGAGGTCTGCGTCCATATCGAGAAAGAGACCGACGCGGGCATCTACGTCAGCGGTGCCAAAGTGGTGGCTACCGGTTCAGCCCTCACTAACGCCACCTTTGTAGCGCATCACGGGCAAATTCCCGTTCAGGATAGAAACTATGCCTGCGTTTTTATGGTGCCGATGAACACCCCCGGCGTCAAATTGATTTCACGTGCTTCTTATGAGAACGCCGCATCCGTGATGGGAACACCGTTCGATTATCCACTTTCGAGCAGGCTCGATGAGAACGATGCCATTTTTGTGCTTGATCATGCTTTTATTCCCTGGGAGGATGTCTTCGTCTGTGGCGATATCGAGCGAGCCAACAACTTCTTCCCCAAGACGGGTTTTCTTCCCCGCGCATTGCTACAAGGTTGCACACGGCTTTCCGTCAAGCTTGAATTTATCGCTGGCTTGATGCTCAAGGCAGTTGAGGCGACCGGCACAAAGGATTATCGCGGCGTGCAGACGCGCGTTGGGGAAGTCATTTCCTATCGTAATCTCTTCTGGAGTCTATCAGAAGCGATGGCCCGCAACGCCGAACCCTGGACAAATGGCGCGGTGCTACCCAATATGGAAGCAGCCTCGGCCTATCAGGTCTTTGCCTCAAGCTTCTATCCTGTGATCAAAAATCTGATCGAGCAGACGCTGGCAAGCGGGCTGATTTATCTCAACTCCAGTTCTGTCGATTTTCAGAACCCAGAGTTGCGTCCCTATCTGGAAAAATACGTGCGTGGCTCCAATGGCTACGACGCGCAAGATCGTGTCAAGCTGATGAAGTTGCTCTGGGATGCTATCGGCTCTGAATTCGGTAGCCGCCACGAACTCTATGAAATCAATTACGCTGGCTCGACCGATGAAAACCGCCTCATCGCCATGTATAGCGCGGCTGCATCGGGTTTAAGTGACCGTATGAAGTCCTTCGTCGATACCTGCATGGCTGAGTACGACATCAATGGCTGGACCGTTCCCGACCTGATTAATCCTACAGATGTGAGCTACCTGACGAGGCAGTTGAATGTATGAATTGCTTCGCCTAGAGACTCTATCAACGTTGAAATGACCCGGTAGGGGCGTGATTCATCATGCCCCTACGAAGAAAGATTGTTACAATGGAACAGCGCATTGCCATCGAACCACAACAGTTCCGTAGAACACTCAGTCGGTTCGCTACCGGCGTAACGGTCATTACCGTTGCGGATGGTGAACATGTGCATGGAATGACCGCTAACGCCTTCATGTCCGTCTCATTGAATCCGCCCCTGGTGCTGATCTCCATCGGACACAACGCTCAGATGTACAGGCTACTTGGTCTTGAGAGCCGCTATGGTGTCAGTATTCTTTCCGACGATCAAGAAGGGCTGAGCCGTCACTTCGGGGGGCGTCCTATGGATAGCCTGGAAATTGCCTTCGCGCAAGAGCGTGGTGTTCCGTTGTTAAAAGGTGCCATTGCGCATATTGTGGCGAGAGTCGTGGATATTCATCAAGCTGGCGATCATACGCTTTTTATTGGAGAGGTTGAGTACATACAAGAGCGTCACGGTAGTCCATTGCTCTTCTATGCAACCTCCTATGGCCAGGTGGCGAACCGTCACCCGGCAGAGACGGAGACGCTGGGATGGATGGGATTGTAGGAGCAGATCACCGGCTCCTACAAAGAGACAATGCGCGTTTTTGTGCGTTCATTGGCCTGCATATGGCGGCGCAAAGCCCACATATACCATGTGGCAAACGTGCGATAGGGACGCCACTGCTCACCAAGCTCGCGTACTTCGCGCTTCGAGGGACGTTCCGCTAGTTGATAAGCTGCACGTATACCTTCAAGAAAACCCAGATCATCGACCGGCAACACATCAGGACGCCCAAAAGTGAAGATCAGGCACATTTCGGCTGTCCACCGGCCTATACCTTTAACGGCGGTTAACTGCGTGATAATCTCTTCGTCTTCCAGTTCCTCTAAAAGATGCAGGTGCAACTGCCCAGACTGAATATGCTCCAGCAAGTTCAGCATATAGCGAGCTTTGGGCGTTGAAAGCCCCAATGAGCGCAAACGTTCAAAGTCAAAAAGAGCAAGATTTTCCGGTGTGACCTGCTCATCAGGCAATGCCGCACGTACACGCGCCATAATGGCATCGGCAGCCTTGACAGATATTTGCTGCGAAATGATGGCATCGACCAGCGCATTGAAGATGTCGGGATCGGGTTGAAGCGTACATGGTCCAATTAGTGCTATCGTCGTTCGCATAATTGGGTCAATATTACTTAAATGAGTTGTCGCATTTGTGATAACATCGGCAAAAGTAGTTTGCATAGGTAGCATCATTCTTTCTTCATCATGATTCCCTGTTAACCTGTGCTGATAGTATAGAAGAAGTAAGAACATTTGTCCAGTAGGCACGTTAGCTTGTATATGATACCATAAGAGTATGATGGACACACCTGAAAACTACTATGGCATTCTCGGCGTACCACTCGATGCCGACGCGGAAACCATCAAGCGGGCATATCGCCAACTGGCCCGACACTACCATCCAGACCTGGCTGGGCCAGGTGGTGCCATCGAAATGAAGCGCATCAATCGCGCCTACTCTGTGCTGAGCAATGCGGAGAAACGCCAGCACTATGACACGATTATTGGTGGTGTGATCGACCTGCGCCAGGGCAGTTTCGCACACTCACGTCCACAACCACATAGCTTCAATCCTGACGAAGATGTGTTCTTTTCGGGTCTGAATATTTTCAGCACGAAAGGTCCATTCCGCGCCAGCACGACCATCCATTCACAGCTTGGCGTCATCACCTCGTTAAGTAGCGTGCGCACAGTTCACGGTATCCAGATTGCGGCTGGCTCGTTGGATGGCCGAGGCATGCTCTGGCACATTGCCAATAGCCATGCGGACACGCCCGTCAGTTTCGCCGCCAATCCACAATTCACGGTCGAATCATTGCGCGAATTGCGTTTCTCACTTGCTGGTGCGCTGGTCGCTGGCTGGGGTCAATTGGGTCTCCATATCTGGGATGCCTATAATGGAGAGCCG
>JAJZEJ010000183.1 GCA_021828635.1 Chloroflexota bacterium | reverse complement strand
GAAGGTCTGCTCTTTTTGCTTTCTCGATTGCTTCTTTGATGTAAAATGAAAATTCATCTTTCTTGCCCATTCTAAGACATATATCAGCATATAAATATAAAGAGCTTACTTGATGATACATACTTATATTGGTTTGTGTATTTAGCCTTTCAATAAGTGGGACGAAAATTCTTTGCGCTTTTTTAAGGTTGTTGTGATCTAAGTACGCGCTCCCTAACGAGCGTCTGATAACAAACTCCCAATAGTTAGCTGTAAGGGCGTCTTTACGGGCAAAATTATCACAGGCTTTTAATGCCTGATCTGTGAATTGTTCTATCTTGTAAAGAGCAGGCCGGAGCGTTTTGGAGTATGCTCTTGTAAGATTTACATAGATATTTAACTCGCAGACAGGAAAGTATATCCCTGCATCTTCAGCATCTTGAAGGACTGACAGTGTTCTTTCCTGATTTATCCTGTAAGCGTAATCGTCCAGTTCAAGGTTATGATATGCAAGTGCCTCTGCTCGCGCAGCTTCAACCCGATAAAAATGATACCCTTCTTTATCACGTGAGTTACTAGGTATATCCTGACTATCCAGTATGGAACTTGCAAGTTTTGCATAGAAGAGGGCTTCATCAGGTCTATCGAGTACACACTGAACATTATGCAGCAGCATACACGTATCAACGAACGTTAAGACAGGTGTGTTCTTCAAAGTCATCCCTGTGAGTAATGTATGAATTGTATCACGAACAAAAGTGTATTTTCCTTCTACTAAATCTACTTTTCCTGCATGAGCTGCATCAATGAATCTGTTTTTAACAACCTCAAGTTGTTCATCAAGCCACTCAGGTGAAAACTCCTTACGCATAACTTGAAAGCTTCTTAAATTGCTCTCTTTAGAAAGCATCATATGCTCAATCAAGCTTTTTCTTTGTTCCTGCTCCAAAGGCAGGACACTGGCAATTTTTTCCGCTATAAGCCCGCTTGGTTCCCTTGATGTATTCAGGATGCACTCAATATATTCCCTGCTTTTACCTACTTTTTTAGCCAGCTTGATGACTTCTCCATGTGGCAATGCCGAGCGCATTATGGCTGCATAGACTTCTCTATGTAGCTGTGCCTCTTCAATCAGATTTATGAAGTTCATGGCTCTTCTCCAAAAACTTGCACAAATGTAAACTGACTTACTGCTAAGCATAACTTATTATATCTCATAGATAGCAAGTGGGCTATCTAAAAGTTCATACCAGTGTGTTAGCTTCATATCTGACGAATAGGAGCCTCTCATGAGAAACTTTGAAAATGATAGGGTCGTCTTAGATATTATTGGCCGCCCGAACAGGCGCACTGACGTGGAGATGCCATTCAGAAAAGCTATGAGCAGACGAAAGCTTATAGGTGGTGGGCTTGCTCTCGTTGGAGGCATGGCATTAGGAATTGATCTGTTTCCCAAAAACGCACGAGCGCAGGCACTTTTTCAATACGATGGGATGGCCGCCGCCAACTATGCCGACAAATGGGCAATAAGCAATGGAGGCTATCCCTCTCAAGGAGGCGATAAAGAGAGCCGTGGAGATGATTGTACAAACTTTGCTTCGAATGCTATGTTTGCTGGCGGTTTCCCTATGGATGACCAGTGGTATTCATATGGAAACTGGTTCGGTTGGCAATATAGCTCCGCCTGGGTGAATGCCGATTACTTGTTTGATTACCTATACAAGACTGGGTATGGGCAATTTACTCACGGGTATCAGGGCTACCAGAGAGGCATTACAAATACTAACGGGTTACAGCCCGGGGATCTCATCTTCTTCAGTTGGAAGAACAATGGTTACATAAACCATATGGCTATCCAAACTACCGGGGGAGTGGATCAATGGGGAAGCCCTTATGATGAAGTAGATGCCCATACAGATAATAGGCTACATGTCTTCTGGACCCTTGAAGACTTTTGGGAGCAAGCTTCGCGGGCGACAATCCCAGACCCAAACAATGTAGCGGTGTATACAGTGCATATTGTCACTAACACTGCTACAAATATATACATACCCACGTATTAGACTACTAGAACCGTATTGGTTTATGCTACACCGCACAATCCGGCAGGAGTATGTCAGTAAGAAAAATCCTCTCACTGTCACACATCTGCTGGGCTTGTGCTTTGAGTCTTGCCCATTTCATTCCAAAATTTACACTCAAAGCGGCTCAACTGCTCAATTGTTTGTTGAGCCAGCACCGCCCGTTGCGCAATCGAGATGCCTGTATCGGCTATGCGCACGGGCGGTGTGCGCACAAGCAGACGCGCCAGACGACCTTTGATTGCCATGCGTGCATAGAAGATGCGCCAGCGTTGCGCGTTAATCTGTGCCGCGAACCAGAGCAATTCTCTAAAACTCATATTGTAGCGCGGCATCAGGACGCGCACAGAACTACCGCCGTTGCCACGAGCGGCAAAAGGCCAGGGTTGAATACAGGCCAATCCAAAGGCTGTGACCGTCAAGCCACCAGCAGGAAAAACTTCGTCGCTATCTGCGTCAATCATGCGAATAATGCTATTGTTCAGGTCGCCACTGGAGATATATGGATACGTTCCCTCAATATAATTTTTCTCGCCCGCCGACTTGCCGTTGAGAACATCAAAAAATTGAGCCAATGGGCCTTCTGTGTCGGTTGGCAATGGCGGCAAAGCAGACCACGACGCAACAAAATCTTGCAGCACACTATCGGCCAGATCAGGCATGGCAACAATGGCTTGAAATATGCGCTGCATAGCTTCATAATCAAGCTGATCTATCTCTTGCTCCGTCATATTCTGTGGTTGGGGCAACCATTCCTGCGGACTCCACTCGATGCCATCGCTGAGTTGTTTGGCTTTGATAACGGTTGCGAAAGAGGATACGAAAGGCTGATCGGCAAGAAAGGCATGATAGGCGGCAATCACTTCGGATATCTGATTTTTGCCATGTTCCACGCGCCGTCCCTTCAACTTTTCAAAACCATCTAGCCAGACACGCGCAAGAAAAACCGTGTCGTTTTTCGCAAGTGGACTATGTGCTTCCGCGACGACGATGGATGTAGGAGCAGAGGTAGGATAAAAAATATCTTCGGGTAGGCTAATCACGGCTCGCAAACGATGCTGTTGAAGAAACTGCTCACGCCATGCTCGATGCTCATCGTCGGCAAAGATGCCAGCTTTAACAACTGCCGCTAACATCCCTCCAGGCTCCAGTGTCTCCATTGCCCGATCAATGAAACGATGCTCCGGCTCATTCTCCTGCGAAAATGGGGGATTGAGAAAAGCTCGTGTATAGTTGCCTCTCACCAGTCCAAAGATATTCTGATCGAAACAATCGGCATTAAGGATGTGGCTCTTGCCATCGCCTCTAAAAAACATATTGAGCATTGCCAGCGCCCAGACAGTAGGGTTGGTATCAAAGCCCGCGAAAGAGTTTTTGACTTTGGTTACTGCCATCTCGCTTCTAGCTTGCCGAATCATCGTATCGAAGGCCGAAACCAGAAAACCACCTGTGCCACAAGCAATATCAATCACGCGATCTTGAAGACTAGCTCCCGTTAACTCGACACACATTCGTGTAATATGACGCGGTGTGAAGACGATGCCAAGCGCGTTATTATCGTAGCCATAACGCAGAAACGCCTCATAGAACGTGCCGAGAAAGTCTACCTCTGTATGAATAACTGCACGTATGTTGAGTCTGCGCAAAATATTGACGATATGACCGATAAATGGCGCTAACCTGTTAAAGTCGGCTCCCGATAGATGAAGCGTATCAAGCAAAGCCACTTTCATTGACTCAGGCATATCGTTTGTGTTCTCTATTGCTTGTATGATAAGTGCATTGACCGTGGTAAGTGATTTATCCTCCGTAAGAGGTATGTCACCTTCATACATAGCTAGAACAATTGCGCCTATCACCTTTGGCCGCAGTGGAGCTTCCACTTTCGCAGTACGCAAGATGCGACTGATTTCGATAGCTGCATCAATTATCTGTTCATCATAGGTGATCTCCCTTTCAGACCGTTTATTCTTCCTTGCCATAATCACATGTCCTCACAAAAAATTGGTAGTATGTTCCATCGCTTCATAGTATACACTTGGAGTGAACTTCTCTGGCAAGGAAGAATAGGCTATAGCCCAAATAGCATAGCAATACTAGCGGCGCGTTCTGGCTGAGAACAGATCGGTTTCTTGCGGCTTTTTCTGCAAGCTTGCATCGTGCCGTAGCCATTGGTAGAGGATAGCAGCGACACAT
>JAJZEJ010000120.1 GCA_021828635.1 Chloroflexota bacterium | reverse complement strand
TATCGGCCATACCATCACGGGCAAATACTGGCTGGACCTGCACGAGGATGATCTTCACTGGAATTTGAGTGAAATGGGATGGGCAAAAGCCGCGTGGTCCAATCTTTTTGGCCCCTGGATCATGGGCGCGGCCATGTTTATGCAGGATGCACGTGGTAAGTTCAACGCGCAGGAGACGCTGGAACTGCTGCACAACTATCCCATCTCGACGTTGTGTGCGCCGCCTACCGCCTATCGCATGCTCGTGTTGGATGAGCCGATGGCCTATCTCAAGGCCAACCCACCAATGGCGCTACGTCACTGCGTTGGCGCAGGCGAGCCATTGAATCCCGAAGTGATTAAGGTCTGGCAAGAGACAACGGGCATGACGATCCGCGATGGCTATGGTCAGACGGAAACAGTGCTGATCTGCGCCAACTTCCCACCGCTGACTGTCAAGCCCGGCTCGATGGGCAAACCTTCGCCCGGCTTCGATCTCAGCATCATCGACCATGATGGCACAGAACTACCGCCGAACAAAGAGGGCGACATTGCGATACGCATCAAGCCGCAGCGTCCGACCTGGATGTTCAAAGAATACTGGCGCAATCCCGATGCGACACAAGCCTGCATACGCGGCGATTGGTATATCACAGGCGACCGCGCCTATAAGGATGAGGACGGCTACTTCTGGTTCGTCGGCAGGGCTGATGATGTGATTATCAGCGCGGGCTATCGCATCGGGCCGTTCGAGGTGGAGAGCGCATTAAAAGAGCATCCCGCCGTAGCCGAATCGGCGGTGGTTGCCAGCCCTGATGAGATGCGTGGCGAGATCGTCAAAGCCTTCGTCATTCTCGCCCCTGGCTACCAGCCCTCAGCGCAACTGGCGACGGAATTGCAAGATCACGTCAAGCGGGTGACGGCTCCCTATAAATACCCGCGCGAGATCGAGTTTGTCGAGAGCCTACCCAAAACCATCTCCGGCAAGATTCGTCGCGTCGAGTTGCGCGAGATGGAGCGGCAGCGCAAACAGTAGTATGATGTGATGGTGAAATGACATCAATGGGAATATAGCACCTATAAGGGGTGTTATATTCCCATTGATGTCATAGTCTTATTATTATGCATGTTCACCGTTTGGTGTCGTATTAGCGCACTTTCGGCGTTTTGCTCATGGTACGCAGACAACGTGTGCAGATATTGACAGTGCGCATCGTACCATTGATTTCGAGGCGACGATGCTGCACGTTTAACACGAAGCGACGACGTGTGCGATGCTGCGAGTGAGGGACGTTGTTCCCGTACATTGGCTTGCGCTCACATATATCACAACGACCTGCTGCCATTTCCTGATTCCTCCATTATACTTGACTATCAGCAGGGTCTGTGGTATGTTCATGCACATACAGAACCCAGCGTTACAGCCTTGCCTTAACATGCCAAAGAAGATGTCTAGCACGTCATGCGAGTATATCATGACTGCGCCTTGTTGGCAAGAGTATCTAAGGAAAAGAAGAGAACAGAACAGAACAGAAAGACAACCATATGCCGAAAGCCGCTCTTCATCCACAACATGGAACCAGTCCGCGCGGCAAAATCGAGGTGTTGCCCAACGCGATTCATACTATTGCGGTGCAGGCCATCAGCGAGTGCTATGGCGTTGTCGGCATTGCCTCGCCGCGTCTTGCGCATGGTGAAGCTATTCTTCTGTCACCAGAACGTAGTAACCAGGGTGTACAGGTGCGCGTGGTGAATGAGCAGCTAATGGTCGAGGTGTATGTGGTGCTGGAATATGGGTTGCGTATCTCTGAAATCGCGCATAACATTATGAGTAGCGTGAAATTTTCGATAGAGAAGATGCTGGGAGTACCCGTTGCTCAGGTCAATGTCAACGTCCAGGGATTGATCCACGGACCGGGTAGCCAGCTCGCTGAAAGAGCTTGAAGAGCATAAAGAGCATGAAGACAAGAGGGTCGCAGAGATTCTATGCAGGAACAACCAACGCGCACCACGCGCTCGCGGCCTCGCCGCATCAGTGTCTTTGATGGGCAAGACCTCAAGAAGGCGATGAGCGCGGGCGCGGAGTGGCTCGAAGCTCATAGAGAAGCCATCAACGCACTCAACGTTTTTCCGGTGCCGGATGGCGATACCGGCTCCAATATGTCAGCAACGATGCAGGTAGCTATGCGTGGCATTGCGCAGAGCAATGAAACCTCAGCAGGTGTCATCGCGGCGAAACTGGCACATGGTGCTTTGTTGGGCGCACGTGGCAACTCTGGCGTTATCCTCTCGCAAACGCTCCGTGGATTGGCGCGTGGCCTCGACAAGAAGGCTACATTTACTGCTAGCGATCTAGCCAACGCACTGCAAGAGGCATCGACCCTGGCCTATCGCGCCGTCCTCAAACCGGTCGAAGGAACCATCCTGACGGTTGTGCGTGATTCAGCCCAGGCGGCACATGAAAGCGCGGAACGCGGTGATGATCTGGTTGGCCTGATGCATGAAGTCGTCATGGCGGCCCGCCAATCGGTAGCACGCACACCAACACTGCTACCCACGCTCAAGCAGGCGGGTGTGGTCGATTCCGGTGGTCAGGGCTTCTGCACTATTTTAGAAGGTATCCTGCGTTATATTCGCGGCGAAGCTGGAACTGACATGACAATGGTAGTAGATACGTTGCCAACTGGAAGCAATAGCAGTGAGCCGCGTGTCAAGAAGGGACGGGTGACGGTCGAGGAGGAGTTCGGCTACGAAGTCGTGTTCCTCTTGCGCGGTGATGCCCTGGACGTAGATAAGATTCGCCAGAGCATCATCGACATGGGCGGTGTCTCGACCGTTGTGGCAGGCGATGAAAAGATGCTCAAAGTGCATACGCATACACTCACCCCTGGCAAAATCCTCGACTATGGCGTGGGTCTAGGTAGCCTGCTCGATATTAACATCGAAAACCTGCAAGAGCAGAGCCTGACCTATGCCGCAGAGAGCGAGGCTGAGCATGCCGATGAGGTTGCACAAACAACGTTGCCTATCGCGGTTGTGGCCGTCGTGGCGGGCGAGGGTTTTGAGAAGGTTTTTCAGGGTCTGGGTGTCAATGCCATCGTCTCCGGCGGCCAGACCATGAATCCCAGTATTGAAGAACTGCTAGCGGCGGTAGAAGCTGCTCCTTCTGAAAACGTGATTATTCTCCCCAATAACGGCAATGTCATCCTCAGTGCGCAACAGGTCGCGGGCCTGACGCGGAAGCAGATTTATGTTGTGCCAACCGATACGCTGCCCCAGGGCATTGCCGCCATGTCCAGCTTCAACTTCGAGGCCGATTTCGCCACCAATTGCACGACGATGACCGAGGCTGCTAAAAGCATTCAGACAGCCGAGATTACCACCGCTGTGCGCAGTGTGCAGATCGGCGGCGTGCGTGTACGCGAAGGCGACTATATTGGCCTGGTCAACGGCAATCTCACCATCGCGGGCCATGACATGGTGCAGGTGACACGCGATACCTTGCAGCGTATGAACATGGAACGTTACGAAATCGTGACGTTATATTATGGTGCGGATGTCAGCGAGGAGCAGGCACAGGCAACGGCCCAGCATATCAAAGAATGCTATTCGCATCTTGAATTGCAGGTAGTCAACGGCGGCCAGCCGTATTACGCCTATATCATCTCTGCCGAATAAACAAAAAAACATATTGGAGACCTGTAATGACAATTCGTATCGTCACAGATAGCACTGCCGACATTCCGGCAGAGGTGGCCCAGGCACATGGCATGACCGTTGTCCCTTTGACGGTCTTTTTCGGCGATGAGGCGTACCGTGACGGTATCGACCTCGACAACGCCGGATTTTACAAAAAGCTACAGGCCAGCAAAGAGCTACCGCGTACTTCGCAGCCCGCACCAGCTATCTTTCAGCAAGAATATACACGCCTGATCGAAGAAGGTGCCGATGGCATCCTTTCCATACATCTCTCCTCGCACCTCAGTGGCACCTATCAATCGGCCTGTACAGCGCGAGATATGGTCGCGGAGGCAGGTAGTGCGGTACCGATAGAGGTTATCGACTCGCTGAGCATCAGTGTTGGCATGTCACGCGCTATCTTGCACGCGGCTGACGCGGCACATCAAGGAGAAAGTCTAGAAGCATTGAAGGCTCTGGTGGTTGATGAACTTGCGCGTACTCGCATTCTGGCCGTGCTGGACACGCTGGAATTTCTCAAACGCGGCGGGCGCATCGGTGGGGCGCGAGCCATGCTTGGCAATATGCTAAGCGTAAAGCCA
>JAJZEJ010000210.1 GCA_021828635.1 Chloroflexota bacterium | reverse complement strand
ACTGTGGCGCGGCTCGACCTGAAGCAGTTCGGCAGCTTTAAGAAAAATATCTGGCGCTGGCTTGCCACGTGGCACCATCTCACCCGAAACAAACACCGAGAGATAGCGTTTGAGGCCCAACACCTCGCTGATGAGTTCAACATTAGCCATCGGCGTTGAGGTACCCATCGCTTGCTTATAGCCAGCCTCGTGTAGCGCACTCATTAGCTCAATAGCACCCGGCAGGGCATGTGCGGTCTCGCCGATCAGTTCACGAAAATAGGCTTCTTTGCGGTCGGCCAGGGCGCTGGCATGTTCGGCTGAAATGGGACCAAATAGCGTGGGCATGATGGCATCGTTGCGCCAGCCAAAGGTGGCCCAAAACTGCTCATCTGAATACGGAATGTTCTCCTCTTGCGCCAGGCGATGCCAGGCCAGACGATGCTCGTTTGCGCTATCTATAATCACCCCGTCCAGATCCCAAATGACGGCTTGAATAGTATTTGCCATTGCTCGATGAACTCCTGTCGTTGCGTTTTCCTTTATCATATCACCGGATCGATAATATGACCCTCCTACTATTTCATAGACGCCCCTCGTTTTCTCATGATAGAATGTGCGCAAGCTTCCGCTATCCTGAATGTGGTATGGCAGATTCTAAACTGCTGGCAGAAAACTCTGTTGAAAGGTCTGAGATGGATTATCCGAAATTTTTTCATGAAGAAATAGAAACGCTCCCTAAAGAAAAGCTCAAGCAAATGCAATTGGAACGCCTGCAAAATATTGTTGAGCGTGCTTATACACAGAACACTTTTTATCGTAAATTGTATAATGAGGCTGATGTTAAGCCATCGGACATCAAACATCTGGAAGATATTCAGAAATTGCCGTTCCTGGAAAAAAAGACGGTACGTGATGCCTATCCCTATGGTATGGCTTTGGTATCTGCGGGTAGCCCTGGTGGGGCTTTACAGATACACAGTACCAGCGGTACAACAGGTAAGAGTGTGCCGGTCTTCGCCACCAAAAAAGATATTGCCTGCTGGTCGGACCTTAATGCGCGTGAATTGTGGATGACCGGTCTGCGTCCTGGCGATATTCTCATGAACTGCTACGGCTATGGTATGGCGACCGGTGGCTTTGGCTTTCATTATGGTGCGATGGCAATGGACGTGATGGCTATTCCAATGGGGTCGGATGCGCGTCAGTATGAGCGTATGCTGGATTTTATCGTTGATTTTGGTGTTGTTGGCATGTGCATGACACCTTCGGTTGGCTTCTATGTCGGCAACAAAGCACGTGAGCATGGCATTGATTTTAAGCAGACAAAACTCAAGCTTGGCCTGTTTGGCGCTGAGCCGTGGCCGTGGGAAACGCGCCTCAAGCTGGAAGAGTTGTTCAATATCACCGCTTATGACGAATATGGCATGACAGAATTTTTGGGACCAGGCATGACTTGCGAGTGCGAGGTGCGTGATGGTATGCATGCCTGGGCTGATGCCTTCCTGGTCGAGTGTATCAATCCAGAGACGGGCGAGCCAGTAGAGGAAGGCCAGGATGGTGAACTGGTCTGGACGTGGCTAGCGGCTGATGGCACGGCCATGATTCGCTATCGCAGCCGTGATCTCTCGCGTCTCTGGTGGGAGGAGCGTTGTGCCTGTGGGCGTACACATCCCAAAATTGCCTCTATCAAAGGGCGTAGCGACGATGCCGTCTCCATTCGTGGTCTGATCGTCTTCCCCAGTCAGGTTGAGGCGGCGCTGGTGAAGTTTCCTGAGACTGGAGCCAACTTCCGCATCATCGTCGATAAACGTGCTGGTCTGGATACCTTTGATCTCAAGGTCGAAGTGAAAGACGCTACCCTGCTGGAGCATGCCGAGCGCGTATACGCGGTGACACGCGAGATGATTGAAGCGGTCAAGGCTATTACCGGTAACGCACCTAAAGTGGAACTGGTCGCCCCTGATACGTTGCCACGCGCAAGCGGTGGTGAATCGAAAACAGCCAGCGCCCGTGTCGAGGACCGACGTAAGAAATAAGGATATCCCGGTGGTTGTTCTACTCTCCAATGGATCATTTACATATCCAGTGTGAGTATGCTGGAAAGGATGGCTATACATTCTCATTATACTGATACTTTTGATGAACAATATAGCCATCTTTCATCTTTATGCTACAGATGCAACACTGTGGCTACTTTTTAATGGGTAGTTGTTTTTGTGTCCATCCAATCCAGCATCCCGCCAGCCATACTACTGACCTGTGTGAAACCCGCGCGTTGTAGGGTTTGCGCGGCCATCAGACTACGATGCCCGCTTCGGCATACCGTCACAATTTCTTTGGCTGTGTCTAGCTCATGAACACGGTGGGCAAGAGTGCCTAGCGGAATGTGTGTAGCGCCTGGAATATGGCCGCTATGCCACTCGTGTAGCTCACGAACATCGACAATAATCGCTCCTGCCCGTTGCCTGACTCGTGTCTCTTCGGGCGTGATCTCTGCTACATCCGGTCGCTGAAAAAGATTGCGAAAAAACATATTATTACCTCTATAATGTCTCTATGCTCAGGCTGCTATTGTTACGATTCCAGGGTTGCGACAACACGTTGAAGGCGCTGTTTGGCCTCGTCGGCAATAATTTTGATACGCGGGTTGTCGATAATGCCAAGCATAGCCTGGGGATCAGCGACCTCAACTCTGCTCTGTTCTCCCTCAGTACGTATTACAACATTGCAAGGCAAAAGCAAACCAATTTCCGGTTCCTGCTCAAGAGCGCGATGGGCCAATTGTGGATTGCAGGCTCCCAGAATGCTATACGGCTCCATCTCGGCCCCCAACTTTTCTTTGAGCGTGCGACGAACATCAATCTCTGTCAAAACCCCAAACCCCTCTGTTTTGAGTGCCTCTTTGACCTTCGTCATAGCCTGCTCATAAGGCATATTCAATGTTATTCCAAAGCCATAGGCCGTCTGAAATGTTTGTGAACTCATGACTATCCCTCTTTTCTACCAACCAATAAGTCAGCTAGACTACCCTGATGAGAAAGCCTTTGCAGTAATAGTTCCCGTGTGATACGGCATGCTTCCAGAATGCGTGGGTCGCTGAGTGAGTAGTGCATCTCGGTTCCTACCCGTTCTACACGCACAATGTCGCGTTGGCGCATCATTGCAAGATGCTGGCTAATTTTTGCCTGACGCTGACCTGTAGCCTCAACCAGGTCTTTGACAGCTCTGGGGCCATCGCCTAGCAAATAGAGCAGTTCCAGGCGCGTCGGGTCTGCAAGCGTCATGCATAGATCAGCTTGCAGACGGTATATTTGTTGTTCTTGTTCTCGATCCATAACTTATGTCCATTCATATATTCGTTAAATCGAATATATAAGTATGATAATACAAAGATGGAAGGATGTCAAGGGTGATGGAAAATATGTATGGCACCCACAAGGAGTGTCACTACACGTATGTCCCGCGGCAGATAGCGTTTTGAGCTGGATCTGCATGATACCTGTAGTGGTACCCCTCGTGGGTGCCATACTCATCACATATTTTGCAATTTGGTCTCTAATGTTTCGTTTTGTTTGCATACACGAGCTTTTCGCTTCTCGGCGTAAGCTCGTAGCCGTTCGCGGATGGCCGGGTCGGCGATAGCCAGTTCTTTGGCTGCATGAATTGCGGCATTGACCGCACCAGCTTCGCCAATCGCCATTACCGCGACAGGCGCACCTTCAGGCATCTGCACCATCGACAGCAATGCATCGATGCCTTTGAGTGCGCCGAGATCGCGGGGTACACCAATAACCGGCAAATCGGCTCGCAAGTCAGCGATATTGCCTGGCAAGTGCGCTGCGCCACCTGCACAGGCAATGATAACCTGCACGGAAGAGGGTAAGTTATCAATATGCTGCATCATAGTACGCAGATCACGATGCACTGAGTTGATCTGCACTAAACAGGGAATGCCGAACTCGTGGCGTAACGTGTTGATGGTTTTCATCATCAGCGACAGATCAGAATCGCTGCCCATTGTGACCAGCACTTTCGGTTCGCCACGTGCTGCCGAACCGATGCCCTCTGGCGAAACCAGTACGCCGGAATCGCTAGCGAGTTGTTTACGCACTTTTGCTTCTTCGTTTGCCATACTATCCTCTTATATCGAAAAGGCTGCTCTTGCCTCCTGAGCGCGTTGATAGACCGCATATAGATCATTGCCAACAACCGTGATATGTCCCATCTTGCGGTCGATTTTCGTTTCGCGCTTGCCATATACATGTACGAAGATATTG
>JAJZEJ010000614.1 GCA_021828635.1 Chloroflexota bacterium | reverse complement strand
AGCGCCTGCACCTGTGCAACATCATCCTCGCCACGCAAGCGATGTGTCAATCCAGCCTGCCCCTCACGCTCATCGGTGCGCTCTTTGACCTCAACATCGTCCTCAACCGTAGCAATCTCCTGTGGCGTATCGACATCGCTCACCCCCAACGGCACCTGCTCCGGCAATTGTGCCAGTATTTGTGTCAGCTTCCCAGGATGCATACGATGAGGCATTGCCAGTTCTATCGCTTGCTTGACATCCTCTACCATAACCTCGGTGCGCTGCTCCCACGCCACTAAGGCCCGTGCGGTGCGTAAGACAACCAGATCACCACGATGGCCCTCTGTATGCAGTTCGCGGTCTACCAGATAGGCAATCACCTGACGCACATATGGCGAAATACCCACATCAGGCAATGATTGACGCGCTTGCTCGATACGTCTACTTAGCGCATATTCAGCAGTAGCCCAGTCGGCACAAAAGCCAATTGGGTTGGTATCATAGGCCAGTCGCCGCTCAACAACTTGCACACGCTCAGTCGGGTCGGTCACATCCTCTGTTTGCACAAAGAGGCCAATACGATCAAGCAGTTGTGGACGCAACAGACCCTCTTCGGGATTCATCGTACCGATCAGCACGAAACGCGCTGGATGCACCATCGAGATGCCCTCACGCTCAACACGATTGATGCCTGATGCGGCGGCATCGAGTAACAAGTCCACAATATGGTCATTGAGCAGATTGATCTCGTCAATATAGAGAAAGCCACGATTAGTACTTGCCAACAAACCGGACGCAAAATGGCGTTTTCCGCTTTCCAGCGCCGTCGCCAGATCAAAGCTACCAGCCACACGGTCTTCGCTGGCATTAAGTGGCAAAGTGACGAGATGTACAGGGCGAGACTCTGTCGATAAGTGTTGTTGGCGGCTATAACGAGGGTAACAGGCGGTACACATACGCTGAGGTTGCAAAGGATCACAGAAATATGGACAATCGGCCACGCCCGTTAAGGGGGGCAGAAGCGAAGCCAAAGCGCGTACCGCCGTCGATTTGCCGGTGCCACGCCGTCCACACACGAGTACCCCGCCAATCGCAGGGTCGATGGCGTTGAGAAGCAAGGCCAAGCGCAATGTGTGCTGTCCAACTATCGCACTCAACGGGAAGGTACTCATAGCATTTATCCTGTACATCATTCAGGTTGTCGCGCCCGCCATTGGACGCATATATACATGAGCCGATCAATAAAAACCGTCTGGGAAATCGCCACCATGTTGCGTTGCTGCTGCATGCTATCACAAGCAGACGTTATATGTCAAAATCTCATCAGCGTGTCAAATAGCCGGCATCGACGGGCAGAGCGCAACCGGTGAGATGACGCGCCTCATCGGAGGCCAGCCAGAGAACAACGGCACTGATAGCTTCTGGTGGTAAGAGGTCTCGATCAGGAAAAAGGTTCATCTGATTCATCAACGCCAACATATGCTCATAAGTTGCCTCTGGACCAGGACCACCCGCGAAGACATCATACAGCGCCTGATTGCGACACATGGTGGTATCCACACTCGTCGGGCAGACCGCATTAACGTTAATATCATACGGAGCCAGTTCAATCGCCAGTGTCTTCATCAGCCCAATCACACCATGCTTGGCGGCGACGTAATGAGCTAGATTTGCCATGCCCTTGAAGCCTGCGGTTGAGGCGATACAAATAATTTTGCCACTGCGCCGCGCAATCATCGGTGGAATACAGACCTTGCATGTCATCCAGACCCCCTTGAGATCGACATTGACGGTCTCATCCCACTGCTCTTCGCTTAACTCCCAACTGGGTGCGAACGAGTAGAGGCCAGCGTTGGCGATCACCACATCAACCGCGCCAAATTCTTGCTGAGCGCGACTGGCTAACGCCTGCATACCCGCAAGATTGGTGACATCCACCTGTTGCGCGATAACTGGACGCCCTATCTGCTCAATTTCGTAAGCCAACGTGGTCAGGTCTTGTGGCAGTGGTAGTGGATAGGGAACACTGTTATATTGCCGACAGGCATCACAGAGAACCAGATTGGCACCTTCACGCGCAAAGGCCAGGGCATGGGAACGCCCCATGCCGCGTGCTGCTCCCGTGATAAAAACCGTGCGATTCTGAAAACGAGCCTGAGTAGGATTAGTAGACACCACAGATGCCGTCTATCGTGAAATCTTCAATGATGAGTTCCTCAAATTCTTCGTCCTCGCCTGTATCAATGGCATCATTAGCGTGTTCTGTCATGGAAGGCTGATCGTCGCTGACCACTTCGTCGTTGGGGTCAAAAGAGGAGTATTTATCCGTCATGTCGTTGCCTCGCTTTGTTGAATAAAGAACTCAATCTTTTTAGAGAATACCATCTGCTTCAGGAAACATGCAAGTGTTCGCCCCTACGACAGGTCATAACAGTTAAGAAATCTCCTCTTCACCTCAACCATCCCACTGTGCTAGACTCAGCAAACATTCATTGAGGTTAGGAGGGTCAATCAGTATGGGCAAACGTCGCACTACCAACACTCCCGCACGACGCTCACAACGCAAACGTCGTCAAGCAAGCACCCCGCTTGCACAACAACAACCCTATGACAATCTAATGAAGTCGCTCTTTGAAGGCAACGAGCAAGAAGCCATCAATGCTTTTCTCCCCGGTGCCAAATATCTGGAGACACTCAACATTGAGGTTCTCCGAACTCCTATGCGCGTCGATTGCGCCTATAAAGTCTTTTACCAGGGCATTGAGCATCTCCTGCATGTCGAGTTTGAGTCCGGTTCCAACTCACGCATGGCAGCCAGACTACACAACTATCATGCGTCCCTGCACTACAAGTACGACTTACCTGTTATCTCTGTCATCATCTATCTCTTTCCTGCCCCGATGGCAGAGTCGCCGTACCGCGAAATGAGCGTCGGTCTGGCAATCGTGACGTTCCACTTCCGGTCTATTGCGCTCTGGAAAGAAGAAGCCAGCACGTACATGCAACAGCATCTCGTTAACCTGTACCCATTGTTGCCAGCAATGGCAAACGTCGATAAGGTGCTACTTTCCCAGGCACTGGAGGAAATGGTACAATACTACAAAGATGATGAAACCAAATTAGGCGAACAACTCAGGTGGCTAGGAGTCCTACTACGACGCGCTGATACCGTATCTCTTAATGACAAAGAAGCAGTCCAGGAGGAAATGAACGTGTTAGACAAACTACTAGAGGAAGACCCCTATCTGCAACAGAAAATCGCCACTGGCGTCGCTAAAGGTATAGCTAAGCGTGAAGCTGAAATAGAGGCGCTCAAGCGTGAGATAGAAGCTTGGGCGGCTAGAGTTCAGGCCGAAGCCGAGGCCAAAGCCGCCAAAGCTCAGGCCGAAGCCGAGGCCAAAGCTGCCAAAGCTCAGGCCGAAGCCGAGGCCAAAGCTGCCAAAGCTCAGGCCGAAGCCGAGGCCAAAGCTGTCAAAGCTCAGGCCGAAGCCGAGGCCAAAGCACAAGCTGCTGAGGCCGAAGTTGCAAGCTTGCAAAAGGCGGCAATCAACATCATTCGCGTGCGTTTCCCGCAAGCAGCCCATCTGGCTCAACAAAAGATACCGTATGTAAACAAGGTTGATGCCCTTGATCTGCTCATAGAGCAACTGGTAAAAGCTCCTAGTGAAGAAACTACTCTATGGCTACTTAACGCTATTCTAGAGTAGGCACTATAAATAAGTAGCCTGCTATAACTCCTATTCCGCATTTACAGCAGGCTATCAATTTTTTCATGCCCTTGACCTCACCCTATATTACCTTCTATACTCATAGTATGAGTACTCAAATATAAAGGAGTCAATCGATGAGGCAGATATTTACACGTCCACGTCGTCGCTCACTATTCTTGTTCGGTCTTCCCCTCTTTATTTTGACTTTGCTAGTCAGTGCCTGCGGCTCAACTACGTCAACAGGCACATCAAGCACACCCGCAGCAACTAACAAAGGAGCAGTCTCGGTGCTGTATGCCGGTTCGCTGGTAAACATCATGGAACATCAGATTCAACCGGCCTTTGACAAAAGCACTGGCTATTCGTTCCAGGGCGAGGGAGCGGGTAGTGTGGCGCTGGCAAACGAGATCAAGGGCCATTTGCGCACACCCGACATATTTCTCAGTGCCGCTCCTGCCGTCAATAAAACGCTGATGGGTTCGGCCAACGGTAACTACGTCTCCTGGTACGTTAATCTGGCCCGCACAAATCTGGTTATCGGTTATAATCCGAAAAGTCAGTTCGCGGCAGATTTTCA
>JAJZEJ010000661.1 GCA_021828635.1 Chloroflexota bacterium | reverse complement strand
AACGAACTGGCCGCAAAAGCACAGCCGGGACAAAAGTGGATTAAACGCACAATTTTGGAGATGGGCGGCAAAGATGCCATTGTGGTTGACGAAACCGCCGACCTGGAAGCAGCGGCAACAGGCATCGTCTCATCAGCCTTTGGTTTTCAAGGCCAGAAATGTTCCGCAGGTTCGCGTGCCATCATCGTTAAACAGGTCTACGACCAGGTGATACAGAAAGTCGTTGAGAAGGCCAAGACTCTCACGATGGGCGATGTTACCCAACCGACAACCTCTATGGGAGCCGTGATTGACCAGAACGCGATGCAGAAAATTCTCGAATACATCGAGATCGGCAAGCAGGAGGGACGCCTTCTGCTCGGTGGTAGCCATCAAGGTCCAGGCTACTTTATCGAGCCAACCATTTTTGCCGATGTTGCACCTGATGCACGCATCGCGCAGGAAGAAATCTTTGGCCCGATACTGAGCATCACCAAAGCTAAAGATTTTGATGATGCCATCAGCATCGCCAACAACACCGATTATGGCCTGACCGGCTCGCTCTACTCGCACGATCAGCAACGTATCAAGCAGGCCAAAGAGGATTTCTTCGTCGGCAACCTGTACTTCAATCGCAAGTGTACGGGTGCCTTTGTCGGTATTCATCCCTTTGGCGGCTTCAATATGTCCGGCACCGACTCGAAAGCCGGGGGGCGTGACTACCTGCTACTCTTCACGCAAGCCAAAGTCACATCTGAGAAGAGGTAATAAAAACGAGAACAACACTTTTGTGGCGAAGCTACAAAAGTGTTGTTCTCGTTTTTATTGGTACAGAATCATACATGCAATAGCGGGAACAGAGACACTCCCCGTCACTTTTCCCAATGGTTCCTCACCAACGCGCCCTTGTGTGCCAACTATGGTCCATTCACCAGTTGGCAACGCGAAATCTACGTCCGAGCGATTGGGATTATAAATCACGATGATGGATTGCCAGCTATCACCATTAGCGTGTTCATGCAATTCAAAAGCTACCGTATTAGATGGGCTATCGAGAAATGAGAGATGTTGTCGGATAGCATCAGCAGTGGGCAAACGGAATGCCGGGTGCTTACGCCGCAATTGTATCAAATCGGCATAATACTCGAACACCTCGCGGTACTGTGCTTTGCGCTGCCAATCGAACATATTCACGGCGTCACCAGCATTGTAGCTATTATTGTTGCCACCTTTTGTACGCAAAAACTCCTCGCCACCCTGAATAAAAGGAATGCCCTGCGCGGTCAGCACCACAGCTTGAGCCAGTTGATCCATTTTGATGCGGTCATCCTCGCTATCCTGAGCATTGCTCAGAGCAATTTTATCCCACAGCGTATAGTTGTCGTGGCTGGTGACATAGTTGATAGTTTCAGTCGGTGCGGCGGCAAAATCATCAATACTACCCAGGACACATCGCTTGATGACATCTACCAGCCCACCCGCTCCGGTGGCGAAACCTTGCGCGGATGCATTGAAGACAGTGCCATCCAGAGCATCACGCAGAGTGTCGTTGAAGACACCCACACCTAACCCTCTCTGACGACCTTTGGTCAGCAATTGTTCATCTGGTAGTGCGGAGCCACCGCCTGTCCACGGTTCGCCATACAATAACACTGCCGGATTCAATTTACGCAGGTTTTCCACAATCTTTTGCATGGTCTCAACACTAAGTAGCGCCATCAGGTCAAAACGGAAACCATCGATATGATACTCGCGTACCCAGTAGGCCAGCGAGTCACACACAAACTTCTGTACCATTGGGCGCTCGGTTGCCAGTTCGTTGCCGACACCGGAGCCATTGGTATAGTAGCCTGCATAGTTAGTACGATAGTAGTACTGCGGTACCAGACGATCAAAATCAGAATCGTGGGCAGCAAAGGTGTGGTTATAGACAACATCCATGATGACGCCGATACCTGCCGCGTGCAATGCCAGCACCATCTGCTTGAATTCAGTGATACGGGGGGTGCCATGCGGTGTTGTGGCATACGCACCTTCTGGCACATTATAATTGCGTGGATCATAGCCCCAATTATATTGATCGGCGGCATACTCGTCGATACTGGCAAACTCTTCGACTGGTAATACCTGCACATGAGTAATGCCCAATTCATGCAAGCTATCAATGCCAGTCGCCACATCCTCCGGCCCACGTGTCTCCTGCTCAGTAAAAGCCAGATAGTGGCCTTTGTGTGTCATGCCAGAATGAGGGTCAATAGAGAAGTCACGTACATGCACTTCATAGACAATCGCATCCACGGGCTGAGTTAGCGTTGGCCCGCTATCTTGTTCCCAGGCGGGAGGATTGTTTGCTTGTAAGTTCACAATCATGCCGCGTGTGGCATTGACTGACAACGCACGCGCATAGGGATCAACAGCCGTCTGTGTCACGCCCTGCACTGTTACCAGGTAGAGATAGTACCAGTTCACCAGGTCGCCTTCAACCTGCACATACCATGTACCGCCATCACTACGCTGCATCTCGACCAACTTTGTCAGTGGTCCGGCCTCACTTCTATAGAGCAACACACTCATATCAGAAGCTGTTGGTCCCCAAACACGAAATGCGGTCGAACCCGGAGTATAGGTTACGCCCAGGTCATCACCATCATAAACATAAAGAGCATCGTTCAGGACATTGCGTGGTATGACCACCGTGCTACCATGCTCCTGTATATCGATCTCCAGCACATGTGTTACATCGGGAGCCTCACTCAGCGTTACAACAAGCAGGCTCGTGGGAGCCTGTCCATAGGCTGCAACAATCGCTACCGGTATCGTTCCCTCTATCGTTTGATCGACAACAGAGATATGTTCAGGGTTAATCTCCTGAGTGAACGCGCTGGAAAGTTGCACAATAATCGTCTTCGCCTCTTCCAGATAGGCATGTGTCACACGTGGTTGTTTCAGTACGCTACTCATAACTCTTATAATTATTTTTATCCTCTCGTAAAAACACTTTCCTGGCATAGTATCACACGTACAAACCTGCAAACTGTGCAACTAAAATACCACGAAACTCCTCAACAGGCAAGTAATAGCTGTTTTTAACAGGTACCAATGGGGAAAACAAAAACACCCCCAAGATAAGACGCTCAGATCAGCAAAATCAAGTTATAGCATTTTTCCTGTCTGATATCGTAGAATGAGATACATTACATCCACTATTATTCCAGGACTTTCTCAGTCCATTGTTCAGAATAAGGAGTTTCCCTTTGGCTGCCGCGACACAAATAGCACCCGGAACCTGGCAGATATCGCTACCATTCCAGGGTGAAGAAGGTATTGTCGGTTCTTACCTACTAGTCAGCAACAAAGAAGTTGCACTGATTGATCCCGGCCCTACCAGCATGATGGAACACTTGCTTGAGGCCATTCAGATGGCAGGTTTTCAGGCACAGGATGTGACACACATCCTGGCTACACATATCCATCTCGACCATGCAGGTGCAATTGGCTCACTTCTGCCGCATATGCCCGCAGCGACTGTCTTTGTGCATAGCAAAGGCGCACCGCACCTGCTCGATACTAGCAAGGTGGTTGCCAGCGCAAGCCGTATTTATGGAGCCAGGATGGATGAACTGTGGGGTAAGATCGAGTCAGTGCCAACAGAACGTCTCAAGGTTATTGAAGGAGGCGATATTCTTAGCATCGCCGGCCGCCGCCTGGAGGTTCATTATACACCCGGCCATGCCGTGCATCACGTCATTTTCTTCGATGTGCATTCCGGCGAACTCTTCGCGGGCGATGTCGCAGGCGTGCGCCTGCAAGATGTTGATTATGTGCGACCACCTACGCCACCACCTGATCTTGATCTTGAGGACTGGTCGGCCAGTCTCGACCTGTTACGCCGTCTGCGCCCTGACGTTCTTTATCTCGGCCACTTTGGCCCATCACACAACCCATCCCTGCATCTAACACGCCTGCGTGAACGGCTCTCTTCCTGGGGTAATCTCATCCTCAATGCAATGCGCGAAGGAAAAGATGAAAACGAGATTCTGACACTCTTCAAAGCACAAACTGAGCCAGAACTTCAGCGCGTCAGTAGCAACCCTCGTGCCTTACAGCGTTATGATATTGCCACCAACTATCCTATGACGGTGCAAGGCTATATGCGCTATTGGAAGCTAAAGTCACAAAATCGCTGAATGTCAGGGGGTGAAATTTCGAACTGTACACGCTCTGGGTATCCCTCACTTGGGTATACAGTCGCTTTCGCTCCCAGGACGAACAGGACAGATCTTTTGTCCTC
>JAJZEJ010000239.1 GCA_021828635.1 Chloroflexota bacterium | reverse complement strand
CCCGTATAATATAACGAGAAAAGGCTGAGATTGTCAAAGGCCAGCAAAATGGTATTGATAGCATGGCACCCACAAGCGGTGTCATGCTATCAATACCATGCCTCATGTATAAAATTTTTATTAGGGCAATAATGGTAAAGATGGAAGGCTGAAATGGGGTAGTAGACCCCAGTATGTTGAGATGACCAGTGCCACAATCAACAGAACCGTGAAAGTTGTCTCTAAAGCAATCGCCTGACGCATAGTGGCATGCAAGCCAGCAGGGCTATCGGTGCGCAAAATGCCACTAATAACGAGAACTAATGCTGGCAAAGACCAGAAGACCAGCAAGAGCAGGTGTGGTCCATTGTGAGGTAGTGCGAGTAGCGTCATGGGTACATACGCGAGCAACAACAAGAGAACGGCGAAGGCGCGGTTCCACGGCAAGCTGAGCAGATTAGCAATGGTACGTTTCTTCGCGTGCAGATCGCCCTCGCTATCACGCATATTGTTGATCTGAATAATGGCCGCCGTCAGCAAGCCCAATGTAATGCCATAGGGCAGAATGACGTTGCTGAAATGCGCTGTCTGCGTCGTGTAGGCTCCTAGCGTGATGAGCGGTCCAAAGATGCAGAACGCCACCAGTTCGCCTAGCGCCATTGAAGAGAGGGAGCGTAGTGTCGCACTGTAGAAGTATGCCGCGCACAATCCCACCAACCCCAAGATGAGCAGAAACGGGCTGGTACTGAAGGCCAGCACGAGGCCGACAATCGCACCCAGGCTGAGCGCAATCAGGCCACCGATCAGAACAGTAGCGGGACGAATCAGACCCTGCTGAATCAGTCCACCGGGACCGAAAGGGTTGGTGGTATCGATGCCGCGCAAATAATCGTAGTAGTCGTTGATGAGATTGGCTCCAATGTGTATTAGGGCGACTGCTACCAGCGCCGCCAGTAAATGGACGACGTGCAAACGCCCCAGCAGGTGATGCACTATCACGGTTTGTGTCCAGGCAATGGTTGTGCCAAGCAGCACGGGTAGTAGCGAGAGTGGAAGATATGCTGGCCGCACACCACCCCACCAGATATGCAACCACTCACCCAAGCCTCGTTTGTATGCATAAGGTTGCACTACCAACGGTACAGGCATACTGACTACGGTAGTAGCTGCGACCGAATGCACAGCTACTTCGGGTTGCAAGCTACTGATTGTTTCGAGTGATTCCAGTGGAATAGTCGGAATCTCCTCGGCTTGCACCGCTTCAGCCGTTATAATATGCGTTGAAGTTGTAATTCTCGTCGGTTCAGTCGTTGTTTCTAGATGTTGCGATTCCTGGCTTTGCATGATGTCGTATGCGCCCCCCTCCCGGCATAATAGTTAAAGAGATAGTGTGTCTAAAGAGTACAGGTGCCTTTCGTCTCATAGATACTCATAGATACTATACGCTGTGTAGAATCGAAAGTTCCTTGCTTTGCAGACACGTTTGCGCCTTACAAATAGTATACAGGTCAGCAATACAAGAAGCTTCACTTTTTCTCATTGTGCTGGACAAGAAGCGGCGCGTACTGTGCCAGGGTGGTTTGCAACGCCTGTAAGGAGTGTTGCAATTGAGCCTGACCTTGTGCGGCGGTCAGGTCGCCGCGTGTCTTTTCCAGAATGCCGCGTGTGGCATCAGTGGTGCGCCGCAAGCCACTGGTGATGGCATCGGGAAAATCGATGGTGATGAGCAGAGCATAGATGTCATCCATACTGCTCAAGAAGGCTTCGCAACGCTCAAATTTGCCCTGTCGAAGCTGGTCAAGCAGATAGCGTCGAAGCTCACCTACAGCTTCAGCCAGCCCATTGAGGTAGGACGACCAGCCGATAGTCAGCATCTCGGCGTTTGGCAGTTCACGTCCCTGCACAAGCGCGGTGAAGAGAATAGCTTCCGCATACTCTTTTTGCGCATCTTGCACGAATCCAGCGTAGAAAATATCCTGGTGGTCGCGCAAGTCATCGGCCATTTCTTGTAAAAGCGTGGCGGCCTGGCTCTGGAGTTGCCGCGCGTTGTCGAACTCCTGGCGATGGGTAGCACGAATGCTATTGGCGCAATAGCGAATGGCCGCACGTGATTTAGGCAATGCGCGTTCGCGTGCCGCGTGTTTTAAGCTCAGATGCTCTATAGCTAGCTTGCCGATGATATCGAGTTGTTCTGTCATCGCTCCCTGTGTCCTTTCCATAATATGGACACTAGTGTACCATAGATCGAACTGGCTGTGAATTGCTCGGTTTTGTAGGTGCTATATTGCCTTTTCATGAAGCTTGGCCTTTTATTATTCCGCCTTATTCTCTTCACTATAGATTAGTATAGCCCAATATGGCTATGTTTCATTGCGTTCCAGCGTGTCGCATCGTTGCGTATGTTAAGATAAAGCTGTTCCAAAATTACATAACAGCACTGCGACATAGTGCCGTTTGGTATGCTTGTGCGATAAGCATAGGATGAGGAACATTTGTTTGCGGGGGTCTGTACGTTGCTAGAAAGAAGATAGATGCAAACACATTCGTTCGTCAAACGTTTTCTTCGTGCGTACAACGTAGCAAGCATTGTTGTTAAACCCGGTATAGCCTTGCTGTTTGGAGTAGTATTCTCTATTGCGATACTTGGCTTCCATTCAGCATCGGCATATGCACAATCTGTTCCTGACTGTCCAGGGAATCAAGATACATACCTTATTCAGAAGGGTGATACGCTAAGCAAGATTGCCGGTCGGCATCAGACCACGTGGGAAGCTCTTGCCAGCGCCAACCATATCGCCAATCCTAATCTGATCTACGCGGGTAGCACAATGTGTATTGTAAGGGGGGCAAGTGGCAATGAGATTGCTTCAACAGTGGTTTCATCACAACCCTCTGATACAAACAGTATATCTATTACGTCCAATACGAGAAGCCAGGCTGGTTCTGCCGATGTACCGTCCATTGATAATTCATCGGCATCAGTCGGAGCGGGGAATGATTTTCCGTATGGGCAATGCACCTGGTGGGCCAACGAACGTTACCATCAGCTGCACGGTGCCTACGTTCCCTGGATGACCAATTCCGATGCCTGGTTATGGACGATACGCGCTCAGCAATTCGGCTGGCAGGTGTCCAGCACGCCGCGTGTCGGAGACATCATTAACCTGCAAGCCAATGTGCAGGGTGCGTCCTGGCTTGGACATGTTGCAGTCGTTGAGAAGGTTCTCAGTAATGGAGATGTGATTGCCAGTAATATGAACTGGGGGGCTATGCCACAACAGGTGACAGATGTTGAGTTCACTCCTGGTCCTGGTGTCACGTTTATTCATCAATAGAGATGTAGCGTCCGATAGTAAGATGACTGTCCGCTATAATCTTTTATCAGTCAGACACCCGTTATGAAGAAAAATTAGCAAACAACAAGAAGCAGGATGCCACACGGCATCCTGCTTCTTGTTGTTTGCTAACAGGTTCTATTTAGAAAGGCGTCGTCCGCTCTTCTTCATCGCGCGAGAAATATTTGCCGGCATTGTAGATTGCCAACACCGTACAGCCATTGAAGGCCAGGAAGCCGGAGATGTAGCCAACAGCATTGCTGGCGCTGAACAGACTGACAAATAGTACTACAGCAACACAGGCAGCAATCAGGAACAGGAACAGATAATCGATGGAAGGTCGCAATTTAGAGTCCTTTCAATGGGTTGGTTCTACAATTTGGTCAATCACGAGTAATAACGATGAGTAATTTTCCTGGTAACACCGCTCGTAAGCTATTCTAAGCATTTTCTCATCTTCTTTGCCCGTTGCTGAGCATTACGTTGGTAACATCTCAGAGTTGTAAAACTCTCCCATGATTAGGAATCACTGATGTGCCATGCTACCGGTTTATCGTGTCCCATTTGGAGTGGGTGAGGCTATTGTCGCATTTTTGCTTTGATTGAGGGTGTAGACAGCAGCCTCGATCATGCATGAGACCATATCTTGAGAGACATTGATGTGTAGCGATTTAAGCATGGCGGTTGCCATCTGCATGGCGGCTTGCTTTTTGTCTGACCCATGCAGTGCGTTTGCCGTATCTTGCTCCACTGCCGGAACGACCGCGTTGACGACCTGCTGAACCAATGCCTGTTTTCTTTGTGGCAAGCCTTGCATGAGATGTTGATACAACACCACCGACAACGAAATGATTGGCGGTAGGAGGATAGGAACGAGCAGAAGAATAAGTTGGTCCATAAATGTCATGCCGTCACCTCGCATAACTAAAGTTTTCCTGTGGTCAGCACACCCCTATG
>JAJZEJ010000238.1 GCA_021828635.1 Chloroflexota bacterium | reverse complement strand
CTAACATGAACGATTGGAATCGTCAGATTATTGAGGAGTTTCATGCCAACGAGGGTAAGGTTGGCGGACCATTCAAAGGGGCATCTCTGCTCTTGCTCACGACTACGGGAGCCAAAAGCGGACAACAACGCACAACGCCCCTGGTCTACCTGCCCGACGGCAGGCGCATGGTTATATTCGCCTCTAAAGCGGGCGCACCTACTAATCCCGACTGGTACCATAACTTAGTTGCCCACCCTGAAGTTACCGTCGAGGCTGGTACCGAGACCTTCGAGGCTACTGCAACAATCGTCACAGGTGAGGAGCGAGACCGGCTCTACGCTATACAAGCCGAGCGTTCCCCCAATTTCGGGGAATATCAAGCCAAGACAGGCCGCAAGATTCCGGTTATTGCGCTGGAACGAAAATAGACAGCAAAAAAATATAAATGTCACGGGTAGCCAAAGTTTACAGCTACCCGTGACATTTATTATGAACGAGATGGTGGACGCCCACGCTTTTTCTTCCCTTCCTCGGCCTCAGCCTGGTACTGTGCAATGGCAGCCGGAGTACTATACCAGCGTCCATTACGTTTCATGGCATCGATGCGTCCCTGACGGGCCAGCCAGCTCAGGTAGCTCAGAGGATAGGTGATAAAGACTTTCAGATCAGCGTTCAGACGTTGCACCGTATCCCGTGGCAATGGGCGATAGCGGTCCAGGCGCTCTTTCTTTTGGTGGAGACGCGCAGCCAGGCGCGGGTCCATACATGGGCGATCAGACATAGCCAGCTTCTCTCCAACAAAAATATAATTGTCACGGGCAGGCTAATTTTACCACAATCCGTGATAATTATGGAGGCAAAGAAACCATGTGCTGATAACAGAAAAGCATCATTATAACGGGAAAACCACTAATTTGTTAGGAATTGAAGTTCAATATGGCAATTAATTTTTGAAAATATTATAAATAATGACAATCGAACATCTTTGTGCTATACTTCTCATATAAAGTCATTATAGACCTGCTAACCAATGTTCCAATGATTAGGAATGCGGTGAAGGAGTGTCACATGGGTGAAACTATCATTTGTCCTAATTGCAAAGGTACGGGACTCAAAGAAACCATAGAGACATGCGAAAACTGTAACGGTAGTGGTTATGTAACAATCATCGACGATTATGGGCAGAAGCGTAAGATAAAATGTTATCCTTGCCGAGGAACCGGCAAGATTAACGACACAGACACTTGTGGTATGTGCGGTGGAACGGGTGAGATTGAGGTTTAATTATGACCCAAATAGCAAACGGGCATAATGCACAAACGCGGGAGCAACGCTATCAAGAGATGTGCAAACGGGTCTCCACCTTAACCGATACGTTGGGTGCGACTATTGACTCAGGTATCTTCGAGACGGTCGTAGTACTTAATCTTCTTGGTCTCCATACCTCGCAATCGTGTGAAGGACATCTCAACCACGGATATCCCTATCCCTGGGTAACTATCACCGATGATGAACGCTCACGTACCTTTAACCGCATATGGCTATCTGTATGCAAATTGGAAGAGCAGGCCAAAACTAGCAAAACAGTACAAGCCTATGATGACTATCTCTCCACTGATATTCAATTGCGCACATTGGTTGCTAAATGGGATGCAAATGATCGCGTGTTTGAACAAATTACAAGGTTGCTTGACATATTTTACGCAGAACAAGATATGCAAACAAATTCCGCACGTTTGCTCGTGAAGCGTTTTCACCCAGGCACGTATCGTATCGAGCCAGGATTCAGCCTTGCCGTAAAAGAGTTGCCCGCTAGCCTCAAAGCAACCTATCTGGCGCGTGGGCAGGCCGAAATGCAGGCTTTCACCGCCTTCCTCAAGAAACAATGGCAACAAAGCTGATGGCTAATTTTTTCACCCTTTACCTTGTGAGAGGTAATTAAAAATGCATCTATTAGATGCATTTTTAATGATACTGAAAGCTGGCATTATTGGGTAAAGCAGGGTTACGAACTATAAAATGCTCTTCGTCGTCCAATCACAGTAAAGCCGTCCTGTTCCATGAGAAATTTCACATCCATTCCCAATATTCTTCCAACGAAGCGGCTCTATACTAATCAATGTCAGGAAATGATAATCGACTCCTGCACGGACAAGAGCAATAACAAAGCATACTACAAAATAAGATAGATGGAGATTTTGATCTATGGCTATTTCGGGAACACTTGAACACTATCAACCAGTATCAATCTATTCGCAACAACAATGGCAACGACGACCCGCTATGCCGCCTCAACCGCAACGCCCACCAGCGCCAGCAAAAATGCCGAAAGGTCAGGCGCTATCAATCGCGCAGAAGTTGAAGCGCGGCGTGGTCATCTGCTCGCTGCTTTTCTTCGGCACGGCAGGTACACTGGTCGCCGGACATATCCTTGATACTACCTCGGTTGCCCATAACACAAGCATAAAAACAACCAGCACGACTAGCGCAACTAAAACAACGCCATCCGCGATAGCAACCAGCACGACAACGAGCAACTCATCATCGCAAGGTAGCTACAGTTTCGGGTCGTCTAATTCCAGTAGTTCGGCAGTGTCCAGTACCAGCGTCTCTTAAATAAATTATAGAATAAATGGAGTATAAAGCAATGAGTACAAAAATATGGGAAAGTGTACACGGACACGGTGAACCAGTTTCGGTGGCATAGCAATCGACCTCCTTTGCAGAATACACGGCAACGACATACAATAAAAGTATAGTTTGCCCAATAAGGAGAGAGGTACTATGGCCAATCAGTATCATCTAACGCTCTTGCGCTATAGTGTAGAGCGGTGGAATGCATGGAGAGAACATCATCCTACCGCTCTACCTGATTTAAGCAAAGCAGAAAGGAGGAGAGAGCAATGCATATACTGGTCGTAGAGGATGAGAAACGGCTGGCATTTTTGCTGCGCCGTGTCCTCTTAGAGGAACGCCATACCGTTGATCTCGCGCATGAGGGACATAGCGGGCTAGACCTGGCTTTGAGTGGTACTTATGATGTGGTTATTCTAGATGTGATGCTGCCTGGCATCGATGGGATGGAGATTTGTCGCCAGATGCGTACCGAGCAGGTGATGTCACCGGTCTTGATGCTGACGGCCCGTGCGGCAGTAGAGGACCGCGTGATGGGCCTCAATACTGGCGCGGACGATTATCTGACCAAGCCTTTTGCGATGGAAGAGCTGCTGGCACGTATCAACGCTCTGCTACGACGGCGTGAGCGCCTCTTCGACGAGAATTTGCAACTGAATGTTGATGATCTCTCACTCGATCTGATACGACACGAGGCTCGCCGCGCCGGACGAACCATCGAGTTAACGGCCAAAGAGTTCGCTTTGCTAGAATATCTGATGCGCCATCCGAATCAGGTACTGACACGCACGCAGATTACCGATGCCGTCTGGCGCTACGACCTGGATGCACTCTCCAACGTGGTAGACCTGTATATTCATTATTTGCGCGATAAAATTGACCAGAATTTCTCGTACCCGCTCATCAAGACGGTGCGCGGTGTGGGCTACAAGATTGAGGCACCACATGGCAAGTAAGGAAACAAAGACATGAGCAAGCAACGTCGTTTCTGGCGCTTCCCCCACCACAAACAGGGCCATACCTCGCAGGAGCCAGGAATCGCCATGTTTCGTTCGTTGCGCACACGTCTGACGCTGTGGTATTGTGGCGTGTTATGTGTGGCTTTGCTGCTCTTCTGCACAGTTCTCTATTTTAGCGCACAATATTTTCTGATCTCGCCCACCGCAAATAACACTTCTATGCATGCTCATGCCCATGCCGGACAATGGCAAGCCGCATCATTTCAACAGGCATGCTCATCGCAGGGACAAACACAGGCGTCTCAGGGGTCTGGCAATCAGCCGCAACCAGGTCAACCTACGGGGCAGGGGCAATCTGAAATAGTAGCTTGTTTCACGACTAGTGGTCAGCTACTTGGAAGCATTGGCCCGACAACACCACTTCCAACCACCTTTCTCACCAATTCGTTAGTTCAATCGGCTTTACAGCAGGGTGAGGCACACGATATCGTCAATAGTAGTGAAGGGGCAATTTATCGCTGTGCATTGGCGGTGTCGAATGCAACCGGCAATGGGTACATCGGTGTTGTCGTGATCGGTGAGAATATCCAGCAGCAGGAAAATACGTTATCGTTGCTATTTATCCTTTTGCTTAGTGTTGGTGGACTCTCGCTACTGGGCGCGGGTGTGGGTGGACTCTTCACTACTATTAACGATAT
>JAJZEJ010000259.1 GCA_021828635.1 Chloroflexota bacterium | reverse complement strand
TGTGTGTTTACAGGCTGCATGGCCTGAGTGAGAGCGAGATACAGATAATAGAGAAGGATAAACGAAAGAATACAGGGTGATTAACTGGCAAGAGCGCACGCTGAAGTCTATCGCCGCGAAGATGCTATCTTAACGCTCGAAAAGACGCTTGAGGAGGCAGACATACTACAATCTCCGCTCCTGTCAGGATTTAGTTGCACTATCAGCCAACTCTTTGAGGCAAAGCAATGAGTACACAAGATTTTCATTCTCCACAAGATAACAATACCACAACCAGGAGAAATACAAATCCTTACCAGTATCCACAAAACTACAATTATTTACAAGACTATAATGCCCAAATGAGCAACGATATTAATCCGTACTCTTCATATGAACATTTTGCAACCCCTATACCTCCACCACCGCCTCCATCTTTACCATCTCAGAGTACACGAAAGGTATGGATTATCAGCCTATGCTTATTTTCAATAGCAATACTGCTTGCAGGAACAGCATATTTTGGATATACATTCGGAAAGTCATTTTCACATAGAGGCTCACCCAGTTCACCTTCAAATCCTACAAGGATACCCACACTTGATACACAAACTATGATACATGCCGGAGATTTTTCCAAATTTCTTGAGGCTTTTGCATCTGCTATGGCAAATAAGGATTACGCAACTATTCAGTCAGCCACTGACACTGAGAATTTTCAAAGTGTCGTGTTACGCGCCGACGGTGGATTTGGAAGTTGGAGCGAAATGTATGCGCAACTCACCACAGGAAATACGAGTTTTGTTATAACTTACCCTCCAATCACCGCAGATCAAGAAAGCTATAATTGCGAAGGTTATACCAAACAAGGCATTACTCAATTAGGCATAACCATAAATGCCGATGATATTCAGTATGTTGTAGGAACCACCTTTGAGCCAAACATGCCCACCAATAATGCACAAACCGTTCCAAATTCTACTGTATTCGTGTTTGAGCTTCCACTTGGGCCAGGAGGAGGTAGTTGGCTGTGGCGTGCAGTAATATTTAATAATTCCATAGGATGCGGCATGTAATAAACCCCCGAATATATGGGGATAAACTACTCATTGCTCTCAGCCTCACTCATTCTTCTCATATCCCACTCAGTAGTGTATAATTTATGGTAACAATATGAAACAGGTGGGCAATTTACAAGAAGACCAACAGGTGCAACTATGACAACCTATCGCTGGACATCACGCGACCTGGAAGTGTTGCCTGATAATGGCAAGCTGTATGAGATCGTGGACGGAGAATTGTACGTGTCAAGACAGCCACACCTCTATCACCAAGTGGTAAGCGGGAACCTGTATGCACTGCTCAAACAATGGAGTGAGCAAGCAAAGAACGGTTTAGCAATCTTTACCCCAGGCGTGATCTTTGCCGATGATGATGATGTAGTACCCGATGTGGTCTGGATAAGTCACGCTCGCTTGGCTACGGCTTTTCAGCCAGATGGCAAGCTGCATTCAGCACCAGAGTTGGTGATTGAGGTGCTTTCACCAGGAAGCAATAACGAGCGACGAGACCGCGAAGCCAAACTCAAACTGTATTCACGGCGTGGTGTGCTGGAATACTGGATTGTCAGTTGGCAAGAACGACGTATTGAAGTCTACCGCCGTGAAGGAACTGCACTCACCTTAGCAGAAACGCTCTACGACGAGAACCTCTTGCAGTCACCTCATCTTTCAGGTTTTACCTGCCAAGTACGCGACCTCTTTACACAAGTCGTCTGAGTGAGAAATTTGTCCTTTCCTGTCGGCCTGTCACGCAGGGTGTCTTGCTGATAATCCGTATCCCGTCAGTTCCGTTGAAAGCGTACCAGCGAGACACGTAGACACCTTCGTCTACGTGCCTTTTGCTATTAATACCCTTTGCCGACCCTGCTGGTTAAGAATAGTCACGAAAGATAATCTCCCCGCTTAAATATTGACTATCCCTTTGTTCTTTTGCACATGGTACAATATGTATAAGGCTTGTCCGCAACAGCAAAGAAACAGAGAGAGACCATGAAAACGCTGCACTGGACCTTACGCGACCTGGAACTGTTACCGGATGATGGCAATCGCTATGAAATCGTTGATGGAGAGTTGTACGTGGCAAAACAACCAGATTGGCAGCACCAGCTAGTAAGCTTCCGCCTGGGTTTTCTCCTGCAACTATGGAATGAGCAAACACACGCTGGCTTTGTCAATGTGACGCCAGGAATCATTTTTGCCGACGATACAAATGTCATTCCCGACCTGATCTGGATTAGCCAGGAGCGACTACAAACCGCACTGCATAAGGATGGCAAGCTACACAACGCCCCTGAAATCGTAGTGGAAGTGCTTTCCCCAGGTGAGGAAAATGAGCGTAGAGACCGCGAAGTCAAGCTCAAGCTCTACTCACGCCGAAACGTGAAAGAATACTGGGTGATTAACTGGCAAGAGCGTACCCTTGAAGTCTACCGACGAGAAGATGCCATCTTAACACTCGAAAAAACGCTTGAGGAGGCGGACATACTACAATCTCCGCTTCTGCCAGGGTTTAGTTGCACCATCAGCCAACTTTTTACAGATCACTAATAGTTATGGTGTGTATAATTTACTATAGCCCTATGGAACAGGTAAGCAACTTACAAGAAGGCCAACCGGTGGAACAGAACAATATACAACATCTTGATGATGGGAGGTAATTTTCATGGCGTACCAGATGACTGTTACGTTGACTGACCAGGAATACCAACTACTTACCAGGGAAGCTGCCAGAAGAGGGGAACCACCTGAAACGCTTCTGCGCGACCTCATACGACATTTACCATTCGTCTCAACAGACAAACACTCAATGACAGGACGTGAGCTTGCTGAGAAACTCTATCGTGAAGGGAAACTTGCGAGCCTTGCCACACAGCATCCTTTGTCTCAGGAAGAACAGGAAGAGCGCGAACGGCTTGCCCACTTGTTTGCCAGCGATAAGCTTGCATCTGAGATGGTCATTGAAGATCGGGGTTCGTACTAATGGCTACCTACTTTCTGGATACTTCAGCCGTTGTCAAACGATACATGCCTGAGCAGGGACATAGATGGATCGATGCTCTCTGTGGTGCTGCACAGCCTCATGAACTCTACACCACCCCCGCTGCTGTCTGCTGCAAACAGCATATTAGCTAGAAATACTAGCCCTCGTAAATTACAATGATAACCAGCGTGATATAATTTCAGTACCTTCCTTTGATCAGGAAAGGCCGCTACGCTAGTAAAGAATGCTGGTGAATATATACATGGCAGATTACAGTACAAAGATTGGGCATGCACACCTGAAAGTGCGTGACCTTGAACGTTCCATCGAATTTTACACAACCTACCTCGGCCTGCACCTGACCGAGCGGGTCGGCAATGCCTACGTCTTTCTCACAGCAGGGGCGATGCATCACGAAATCGCGCTCCAGCAGGTAGGCATGCATGCGCCACAGCCTCCGGCACATAGCACCGGTTTATATCATGTTGCTTTTGAAGTACCAGACAGGCGGTCCTTCGCCGTTGCCTACCAGAAACTTCTTCAAGGCAATATCGCGGTCGCGTCGGTCAATCACTACATTAGCTGGGCCATGTACTTTGATGATCCAGATGGCAATGGGCTAGAAATCTACTGGGATACGCGCTACGAAGCGGACGGGCGGGCTATCTGGCATGGAGAAAACGTGCCACTTGACGACGAAACCATCCTCGCCGCGCTCAGTGAATAGCCACGCGGTTGCGAATAATCCTTGTAGAAACATGATAGAATCAGGGAAATCTACCCAAATTGAATAACGGAGTATGAGACAATGCAAAAACCACTGGCGATCATCTTCGACCTCGATGGCGTACTCACAGATACTTCTGAGTATCATTATCGGGCATGGAAACATCTTGCCGATGATGAAGGCATTCCTTTCACGCATGAAGAGAATGATGCTCATCTGCGCGGTGTCGGACGCCGCGAATCGCTCCAGTATCTACTCAAGGGACGCCAGGTTTCGGATGAACAATTTGCCGAGATGATGGAGCGCAAGAATCGCTACTATAACACCTTAATTGAGCAGATGACTCCCAACGAAGTCGTTCCTGGCGGCGTACAACTGCTGCACGAGATTCGAGAGGCGGGCCTCAAAACGGCAATCGCATCAGCTAGCAAAAATTGTATGACGGTACTTGAACGCCTCAACATTGTCTCTCTCTTTGATGGTATCGCTGATGGATATAGCGTTACGCACGGTAAACCCGCGCCTGACATT
>JAJZEJ010000306.1 GCA_021828635.1 Chloroflexota bacterium | reverse complement strand
TCTCGCTCGGCCAACAGGTACCCTTCCCGCCACGCCTGGGTCGTCCAAGCGAATACGCCGCATTAGCAAAACACATCATCGAGAACCCCATGTTGAACGGTGAAGTGATCAGGCTGGATGGCGGAATCAGGATGGCCCCTCGCTGATAAGCAAGCGAGGAGTTTAGCAATTGAGGTTATTGCAAAAGCTATATAGTTTGGGGGGAAGCCACTGTAGGACAGGCTTCCTCTCAGCGTTCTTGTAGAAGACAGCAACTACACAACAAATCACAAGTTCTCCACACCTCACAAACTGAATCGGGTTATTCCTTCTGTTGAAGATATTGTACAAGCAACTGAAAGCTGTGTTCATCACTTTTCCCCGGCAGGGATGATTGAAGAGCTTGGTATGCTTCCTCGGTTATTATGATTGAGGTTGCTACCTCCGACTCTGCCCGTTCTATAGTGTCCATCTTTGAAATTACAGCAGCGGCCTCTGTAATTGTGTGGCTAACCACCGCAGTCAAGCATCTGCAAGATTAATGTGTGAGCGGTAGCACATCATCTTCTGCTCGATACCTAACCCTTTATGCATAATATCAAGTTTTAGATTACTCCACCCCTTACTCGGTATACCTTTCGCTCGACAATAGACCTCCGCCCAATCTCCCTCTTCGAGCTTCCTGCCCATCATATAAGCTACGTGAGTGGCAAGCAACTTATGGGCTTGTTCACGTTCTTCTAGACTAAATGCTGGTAAGGTTTTCGGTCGCCTCATCTTAGCAACATCCCTTCATGCTCAAGCGTCTTTTGCGCTATGTTACGAAAATCTTCAAAACTCAGACTTACAAAAGTTTGATGAAGGGCGGTCGTCAACCAGTTGGCATATAACCGTCTATAATCGAATTCGTCTTTGCGCGAAACATGAAGATAGCGAACAATGTATTGCTCCGATGCTTGAGTGAGCGCAGAACGAATAAATGCAGTGACTTCCTGCTCGCTTATGGAAAATGTACGTGATGTGTAGGTTTGCAATTGCTCGGCCCTTTGGCAGTGAAGCACCAGGTCATAGCCTACTGCATTGTCGGAGACAAACTGCTTGAATGTGCCATGTTCCTTATCAAAGGTTTGCGTTCCCCGTATCGCAAATCCTGCCTCGTTAATCGCTTGTTGCAGAGCATTCCAGACCTGTTTGGAAGAGTTATGAAAAATAATTGTGAGCCAGCCATCCTGTTTAAGAACACGACGCATCTCGATAAAAGCATCTCGCAACAGATTCCCGTACTCATAAACACCTTTCTTCTGAACCTTGTTTACGATTGCTTCTTCTCTGGTATTTGTGAAGACACCCAACCAGCTTTCCCAAAGGAAGTTCATCTCGGAGTAATTAATATTCGCTCCGAACGGCGGATCAGTAAAGATGTAGTCAACGGACTCATCGGGGATTTGTGGTAAATGGGCTGCTGGTTGCGTACTAACACTAACTTCGTGTTGCTCCGTTGAAACATTTTTGAAGTACCAGCTAATCGTGTTTGCTTTTCGCTCAAAAGTACGAAAGACGTTTTGCTCGTTCATAATGGCCGGTACGTTGAAATTCGCGGTATTACTACTACCGCCCCAAAACCGGAATTCGGAAAAGACTGTTACCCGTTGATAGAGCGAAGTGATGGTGAAAAGAAGCTTCAACCTTATATCCTCGTCAGGCCACTTGGAAGCCAAATCCCATAAGTATGCCATCGCCCAAATCGCTCGTGCAGTGTACGATTTGTCTACTGATGTAATTCCTGCATCAATAGGTTGCTTGGTGTTTACCCCTTTGGGAAAAGGTACGCTTGGATACCACAAATCAGACGGGATACCCTCACGGTCTATCCTTTCAAGAGTTGCCAAATCGTCTTCATCGGGTAAACAAGTTGCTTCTTTTAAGCCTTTCTGACAGCACTTGTATCCAACCTGTACAGGATAACGCTGCGTCTTTTTCAGTTCCCTTTTTTTCAAATGTATGCCGCAGTGAGGGCAGTCAAATTCAGACTTGATTTTACTATCACGGACACGCGGGCGCTCATCACGAGCAACATCCCATAATATGAACTCCTTACCGCAATGTTTGCAGAGCATTCCATAGCTCCAGACCATATACAGCATAGCGATTTGCTTGCCACAGGTTCGGCAATGAGTATCATAAAGCGCGTGTTCTAAGTCTTTCGCTTGCTCAAGAATTGCCTTCACAGCATCAAGGTAGCGTGATGCTTCTATCGGAGTATTGATATTATAAGCAATAAATACTGCGGCAGGTGATAGATCACTCAGTAGGGCTTTTCTCCCTTTCTGGATCGCCGCTACACCTGTCATGCCCGAACCACAGAATGGATCCAACACCACATCACCGGGGCGAGTATAATATTCAATCATGCCTTCTATGCCCTGCGGGGGAACCTTTGTATGGTAGGTATGAGCGTCGTAAACATAGGTATTTTTGCCTGCCGACACAGATTGTGCATAAGGTTCGCACACACGTTTCACGGGTTGGTTCGAGACAACAAAATTGCCAAAATGAGGATTGGGCGTAAGATAGAGGCGGGGATGGACAAGATCATTCTTCCCATCACTTGACGAGATTGCTACTTGCTCCTCATCCTCAGCCAACTTCTTAACTATAGCTCGGTTTATCATTTTCTCTCCTGCACGGCTCTTTTCAGTGTTTGCATAAAAGATTACCACAGAACAGAAAGATAATATATCTCTTTCCCCTTCTTTTCCTACACTCCATAGCCAGATTAATAGGTCCATATCCTCCACGTTTACTATTTGGTTATAGCAGCTCTGATACTGCTACTTCCTGCGAAACGAACCGAGCGCCGCATACGTAATCTCATCAGATGGATATTCTTTCCTCCCCAAGAACTATCGGAAGAGGTGCGTGTGCATGGTTAGCAAGCGGAAAAAGATTAGGAAGCAAGAAACAATTGTCGAATTGACGGATATCCTCGATCAAGATATCGAGACTATTGTGGCGTTGCGCATGAATGCAGAGCGCAAAGTTAACCGTCATCAGAGGATGATCGAGAAAGCAACCGGCCAGTTAGGGCGCCCTCTAGCGGTATATCTAATCTTGCTACTAATTGTGACCTGGGTCGGAGTGAACGTCTTCCACACGCTCTTAGGCATACCAGCCTTCGACCCACCGCCTTTTCCCTGGTTGCAAGACCTGATAAGCTTGAGTGCGCTAGTTATGACAGTGCTGGTGCTGACAACACAAAATCGGCAAGCCAAACTCGCTGAGCAAAGGCGTCACATGGACCTGCAAATCAACTTATTGACCGAGCGCAAGGTGAGCAAGGTGATCGAAATGCTGGAAAACCTTCGCCGAGATATTCCCCTCGTGCAGATCATTCATGATTCAGAAGCCGAAGCTATGAAGGAGCCGATTGACCCTTCTACCGCTCTGACAGCACTTAATCAAACACTGAAAGAGGCCGCAAGGGAGTATGAGCTTGAAATCGAATAGAAAATGCAATCATTCCTCGTCCTCTTGCTGCAACGAACGTGAGGAGAAGCGGGATGAACGGCGCACAGGAGGTGTGTCGCTCAGCTGTTGCGCGTATTGCTGGCGCACTTCGTCGTCCTCATAGGTGTAGGGGGCGCGACGTAACAGGGTATGACGTGCAGTACCGGTTGTATCGGTTTCGCGCTCAGGGTCGGCGGGCAGAGCATCAAGGCGAGGATGTCGTCCAAGCTGACCCGTTTGCTGAGGGAGACGGCGATGCTGGCGCATTGGTTCAGTATGTGGTGTACCCGATGTACCTGGGGTGCCTTGCTGGTAATCGGTTTGTGGCTCCGCAGAGGGCGTAGCTTGATTGGTTGTAGCACGCGAGGGTGCCGATTCAATAACGTGCTGGGGACGTGGTTGATTGGCACGACGTACAGCCTGCTGTTGACTTGTCTGCTCACGTACAGCACGCATATGTTCACTATCCTGGGCCTGTCGCATCTCTGCCTCGTAATCCGTGAACGATTCTTGTGGCATGGCGGCACGTCGGCGGCCAGTATTCGTGGGCATGAAATCGATATCGTCATATTGCTGGGCAGCTTCCAGACGTGCTGTGCGCAGAGCCGCCGCTTGCAACTGGCTGAAGGAAGAGCCGGGTTGATAACCAGGAAAACCGGGATAGTTCATATTGCGTGTTGTGCGCCTTTTAGTAGCTGATGAAGCTTTGGGCTGTTGAACAACTTCTGGTAGATAGGTACCACGGCGTGCAATAGGAAGTTTGGTGGAAGCTGCGGATGCTGCTCGCTGCTCTCGCGG
>JAJZEJ010000517.1 GCA_021828635.1 Chloroflexota bacterium | reverse complement strand
GCTCTATCGCTGGCTCGTCACACAACCATTCGTGCAGTTCAATCCAACGGATGGACACTATAGCTACCACGATCTAGCAGCCGACCTCTTTAGTCGTCATCTCTACCAGAGTTCTCCCGGCACCTACTATGCCACGCGCCGCGCTCTCGTGCAGCATTATCGTGGCATCCTCACAACCATGCAGGAACATGCTGGCAATCATACACCTCAACCCAACGAATGGCTTGTGATAACGCTTGCGCTAACACAGCAACTCTTCCTGCTACCTGACACCAGTAGCCATAGTCAGGCTACTGAATACATTTTGCAAGTTTTTAACGAGACAAAACAGGAAGAGGAGATTAATCGTATCCTGCGTGAGCTTGCCCAGGAGCAGGCATATAATCAGGCCAACGAGGATGCACGCCAATGGGCAAGACTGCTACTCAATTTCATTGAGGCCGAAGCAGTGAGCCTGGAAGAGCTATCCGCCGGTCAGGAACTATTGCGCAAGATTGCACTGATACCAACTTTTCCCAGGCCACTCAAGGCACATCTGCATAGTACGTGTGGCCTGGTGTATCGCAGCATTAATAGCTATCAAGCCGCCATTGAAGAATTTTCGCAAGCCATCGCTGACGATGCCAGTAATGCCAGAGCCTACGGCAATCGCGGCATCACCTACCGCGAGATGAAGCAGTATGAACAGGCGCTGAGCGACTTCAACGAGGCACTAGAGCGTGATACCACACAGGATTGGGTGTATGCAGGGCGCGGTGAGGTTCATCGTCATCTACGCAACTATAAACAGGCTATCGATGACTTCGACCAGGCATTATCCATCGACCCCGATTACGCGGCAGCCTACGCTGGACGTGGGCGCGTTTATCGGCTACTCAAAGAGTACAACCACGCTATTGAGGATTTTGACCGCGCTCTGAGTCTTGAGCCTGGATTAGAGTGGGCCTATGTGCAGCGTGCCGAGATATATCGCGCCATGAAAGAGCCAGAACGCGCCCTTGAGGACTATAATCACGCTATCGCGCTCAATCCCGGCTACTTCTGGGCCTATGGTTCACGTGGCTTCGTCTACTTCACATTGGGCGATTTCGAGCGTGCCTTAGCGGATTATAATCGCGCCATTGAACTTAATCCCTCATACGCCTGGGGCTATGCCGAGCGCGGGCGCATTTACCGGCATCTCCACCAATACGAACGATCTATCGCCGACCTGAACCGCGCTATCGCGCTTGACCCACAGGACGCCTGGGCCTACAGTCATCGTGGCCTGACTCACTTGGCGCTCGACAAAGGTAGCAAACAGCAGGCTATTACAGATTTTGATCTGGCAATCGCGCTAGCACCATTCTACGGGCGTGCCTATAGTCGGCGTGCCACCGTTTATCTCGACCTGCGCGACCTCACACAAGCCACCAGAGACTTCGCCCGCAACTGCGAACTGGAGCCATTCGACACCAAAGCCTGCTGGATGCTCTTGTGGACACAATGCTGTCAGCAAGAACAAAAACCAGATGAGCAGGAGCAAGCACGATACCTCAGCCGTCTGCGAGACATCATTGAGCGTAGTCAGCATCCCAGACAACATGGTCAACAGATAGCGCAGTATCTCGCCCTCGTCTGTCGCGCTCTGCATCACTGGTTACAAGGACAACACGAACAAGCCCACACACTACTGAGCGAGGCCAGAGTGACCAACCCTACCATGTGGGATGCCCACTTCTGGTACGGCCTGTTGCTCTGCGAACAAGGGCAAGACGAAGGTTCAGCAGCTATCAAACAAGCATTGAAGCTGGGTATGTTCCCCGTTCTGCTGTTCCCCCTGCGCTGGCTCCAGTCCAGCCAGCCACAGTTATACGAGGAGCGGATTGCCTCGATGCTGAGAACATGAAACTTGACATTCCCCCATCTATAGCATATACTTTCTCTAAGAAATGAGAATGATTATCATTGTTAGGGCGACCTAATATGCGATAGAGCGGTACGATGAGGTACACCACGCCATTACTATACGAAATGAAACGAGGCTACTGGCATAATGGAGAAAGAAACACAAGAAGCACAGGACATCCAAGCAACGCACAACGCTCAGGATACTCAGAGCATACAAAAAGCACAAGACATACGAGACATCCCAAATGCACAGGGACGGCAGGTATTGCTTGCTAACCTATTTATGAGTATCGGCCTACCAGGGATTGCCCGTAGTCTCGATCATAAGATCGAGACCAGCAACCTGAGCGCCGAGGATCACTCGAATCGCTTCCTCTTGCAAGTTGTACAACCAGGGTTGGCGGGCTTGATGGATGGTTCGATCTCGACGCTGGCCCCTATCTTCGCTACCGCCTTCGCCACGCATCGTCCATTCACAGCTTTTCTGGTCGGATTGGCGGCGGCGACAGGTGCAGGCATCAGCATGGCCTTCTCAGAGGCGCTCTCGGATGACGGTGTGCTGACCGGACGTGGCAATCCCATTCTACGCGGCACTATCACCGGCCTGATGACCTTTCTGGGCGGCGCTTTTCACACGCTACCATTCCTGATACCCGAACTGCATACCGCGCTCATTGCGGCCTATATCGTTGTAGCCATCGAGCTGATGGTGATTGCCGCTATTCGGCACCGCTTCTTCGGCACCAAATGGATTACCTCTATTATACAGGTCGTCGGTAGCGGCATCTTAGTCTTTGCCGCCGCCATCATCTTCGGTAGCGCGTAATCTCATTAAATGAACAAAAAGCATCGCATGACCGATTGGTCATGCGATGCTTTTTGTTCATTTGAGTCCTGGCCGTATTATTTGCCGCGTGAGAAGCGTTTGGCAACCTCATTCCAGTTGATCACGTTCCACCAGGCGGCCAGATACTCTGGGCGGCGGTTCTGGTATTTGAGGTAGTAGGCGTGTTCCCACACGTCGTTGCCCATGACCGGGTAGAGACCATCCATCAACGGGCTATCCTGATTGGCGGTTGAGATGACCTGGAGCTTGCCGCTCTGATCCAACACCAACCAAGCCCAGCCGGAGCCGAAGCGTTTGACACCAGCATCATTGAAGGCCGTCTTGAGGTTATCAAGGGAGCCAAAGGTGGAGTTGATAGCATCGGCCAGGCTACCGGTTGGTGCGCCGCCGCCATTAGGTGTCATGATCTGCCAGAACATGCTGTGGTTGGCATGACCGCCACCATTATTGCGAACCGCCGTGCGTGCGCTCTCCGGTACCTCGTTGATGCGGCGCATCAAATCTTCGACGGGAAGTGAGGCCAGGTCACTACCCTGCAGCGCGTTGTTCAGATTCGTGACATAGGTAGCATGGTGCTTGTCGTGATGCAGTTGCATCGTCTGCGTGTCAATGTATGGCTCAAGCGCGTTGTAGTCATACGGAAGCGGTGGAAGTTCGTATGCCATAAAACATCTCCTTACGATGGAAATATCGTAGAGGTCGCATACCTCTTTGTATAAATCTCAACCCACTGTTTTCGTGTGAACAGTCGGGTTCTGTGAGTGCGTATTCCTCACGCCTTTAGTTGTATGCGATAGACGCGGCAAATGTCAAGCCGAACAATAAATTTGAGTACAAAAACTGTCCAAATGGACAGTTTCAGCTATACGGCCTCTACATCCATTACCATCTCGATAAATTCATTCTCGCCATGTACATTCTTCTGCAAAAAAGTCCGCACCTGTCGAAAGCCAACCTTCTCGTACAGCCTGATTGCTCGCGCATTCCATGACAGCACAAAGAGGCCGAAGCGGCGCGGCACATACTCACGATACGCAAATTCTAACCCTGCTTTCACGAACCCCACGCCCAGACCTTTACCCACCAAGTCAGGCCGCAAGCTCAACCCAACCAGTACTGTCCCATCTTTTGAGAAAAGATACGGTGTGTCATGCTCCTCGACTGAAGCCGCCGAGCCGAAACCAAAGAAGCCGACCAGTTCGCCCTGCTCATTGCGCACTGCATAATGTGGGCTACGTCGGTCTAACAACTCATCGTCGCTTGCCAGATCACCTTGCAGGTTATAAACGGCATACTGGCCCTCGTACTCCCAGGAGAAAATCGCCCGTGCATCCTCCTCGTTCATTGGCGTGAAGGTGTAGGCCATTTTATTTTGTCTGCTTTCTAAAACGTAGTAAAACGTGTTTACTACGCTCTTCGTTGCTGCACCTGAGCAGGACAGGAAGCCCCCAAGACTTCTCCTCTGTGACTGCTCTCCTGCAGCACACCGCACTCCAATGGAGTGTGTGGCCCGCGCCGGGCAAGGAACCGGTTGAGAATATTGACAGCAGAGTTCTCAT
>JAJZEJ010000713.1 GCA_021828635.1 Chloroflexota bacterium | reverse complement strand
TGGCTGACTCAAGTTGGCGGGCGTACCAGAAGGCCAGGTAGGTCAGCAGCGTCACTCGTTCAGGGCTGATCGGTTGCTCTGGCAAAAGCTGTAAACCGGCATCAATATAGTCCTTGACCTGCTGTGCGTCAGGGGGCGCATCGAAGGCACTGAGCCAGCGTGTACCCAGTTCAACCAGATGGCCGTAAAGAGCTGATAGCGTCTCGTGATTGTTCGTGGTATCGGCGAGCGCAATTTGAAGCGCCTTGCAATATTCTTGCCATGCAGCATCCGTATTGCCGCGTTGCGCGTAGGCCGCGCCTAGCTTCTCGTGCATTCTGACGCACATGGCCGGGTTGGTCTCTTCGTCGGTGAGCAATTCAGAGGCATCGTGATAAGCTTGCAGGGCGCGGATTGTATAGTAGCTGTGCAGTGCCTGATCGCCAGCCATGAAGAGATAGGTTACGGCACGCTGACGTAGTTCAGCACGGCTCAAACGCATGGTCTCCGCGCTATCTGCTATCTCGATGACGTTGAGGCCCAGGCCGACAAACCAGTTGAGATATGCCTGTTGATAGTGGTAAGCAAGCAGTTCTACAAAGCGTTCGCGTTCCTGTCCCAGCGTCTTCTCCAGCCAGAACGCAATGTGGGCGTGTTCCTGTGAGCGCCGTGCGCGTGGGATATTGCTATACACCACGTCGCGGATCAGGATATGTTTGAAACTAAAGATGTGGTCATGTGGAAATGGTGTATGAACCTGCTTCTCAATTTCTACAACGAAGTCGCGTTGCATGAGCGATTGCAGACATGCTAGCATTGTTTCACGGTCGGTTTCCTGAGTCAACTCTTGTAGCGAAGAGAGCCAGAAGGTGCGACCGATGATAGCGGCGTGCTGCAAGACAAGCTTCTCGCGTGGATGTAACAGATCGACACGAGCCGCCAACACGCCTTGCACGGTATCCGGCACACGTGGTAGAGGCAAGATGTAGTGCATATTGAGTAGCGTGTCATCGGGATGCTCGGTCGGCGTCGTCAGTTCGCTTAGCAGCATCTCCTCGTTATGGCGCAGTCGCCAGTAGCAGCTATGTGTATTTGTATCTTGCTCGCAGACCAGAATGCCCTGATCGATCAACATGCGCACGATCTCCTCAACAAAAAAAGGATTGCCTTCGGCGCGAGCCACGATAGTGTTGCGTAGCACATCAGGCAATTCATTGGTGTTGAGCAGTTCGTCGATCAGCTCATTGGTTTCCTCTAAAGAGAGCGAGTCTAGTTCAATGGTAGTAAAGTTGCGCCGTCCACCACCCCAATCGCGTCGGCGCTCAAAGAAGTCGGGACGTGCGGGACACAGGAAGAGAATCGGCACTGTAGTAATGCGGTCGGTGAGGTACTCTAACAGGTCAAGCAGTGCCTCGTCGGCCCATTGCAGATCATCAACGACAATGATGAGTGGTTGTTGCTGTGCTAGAGCTTCGAGCAGGACACGCCAGGCACGTAGCAGTTCAACCTGTGTAGCGTTTTGCTTGAGACTAACAATGCCATACGCACCTGTCGTTGGCTCACGCCGATTACGTTCCTTGTACAACTGGCTCTTTTGTGGATGAATAGTGGTTCCATCTCCACTACCGATGCTGCGTAGAATAGGTCCAGCAATTTCATCAGTAGCCTCACTGCGCTTTGCCTGTGCCAGGGTCGCGGCGACGAAGTGTGTAAAACCTTGCTGGAGCGTATGGAGATTATCGCCTTCTTGTATATGTAACAGTGAGCGAATGATTTCTACCAGGGGCCAGTAGGTGATGCCTTCGCCATAGGGTGGGCAGCGACCAGCCAGCACCAACGGCGCTATCAACGTTTCCCAGGTGGAAGTGCTTTTGAGTGTTTCCTGCTCACGGGCGATGAACTCACGCACCAGACGCGATTTGCCAATGCCCGGCACACCTAGCAGCGTAATCAAGTGCGTATGGCGTTCAGCCTGGACACGGGCGTAGTTGGCATGCATAAGCGTCAATTCAAGCTGTCGTCCAACTAGTGTGACTTGCTTGCCATCAATACCCCGTGGCAATTGAGCGATGACTGATTCGCGCACGCGCAGACCGGATATAACATAGGAATTGAGTGGTTCGGTTTTGCCTTTAAGATGCATGGGAGCCATTGGGCGCACATTGAACATGCCGCGCGTAGCAAGATAGGTGCGCTCGCCAACTAGAATGGTATCGGGTGTGGCGACCTGTTGCAGACGGGCAGCTACATTGACAGCGTCACCTGTGATTAAGAAATCCTGACGCTGCACTGTCGCGGCTGTGCTGGGGGTGGCGACCTCACCGGTATTGATGCCGATACGCATTTGCAGGCGTGCCGCGTTGCGATCATGTGCTAAGCGTTGCTCGTTGAAGGCGTTTAGAGCCGCTTGCATATCCAGTGAGGCCCGAATAGCGCGATCAGGGTCATCCTCATGCGCGTTAGGTATGCCAAAAACAGCCATTACAGCGTCACCGATGTACTTTTCAATAGTGCCATCATGCTTGCGGATCTGCTCCGTCATCAGGTTAAAATAGCCGGTCAGGATTGCACGCATATCTTCAGGGTCGAGTCGGTCCGCTAATGGGGTCGAGCCAATGATATCCGCGAACATGATCGTCACCACGCGCCGCTCTTCGGGTGCAATGACAGCCGGTGTCGGAGTCGCGGTCCGAAGAGCTGGTATGTCTGGTACTGTCTCATTATTGCTATCAGTGCCGCTGTTCTGGCGGCTCGCATTTGTCATCGCTGTCACAGAAGTGAGTGTGAGGGACGTGACAGAAGACGCGGCGCTTGCTATATTTTGTAAGTGTGTACCGCATTCGATGCAAAATTTGGCAATGGGTAGATTAACTGTACCACACTTGGGACAAACGATGAGACGATTACCACACTCAAGGCAATATTTGGCGTTGATTGGGTTAATTGTCTGACAATTGGGGCAGCGCATAAAAAATCTGTTTCCTGCATATTCTGTCTTGCTCTAAATAGTAATGGTAAGCGTTACCTATTCATTATACAATATGAAATGGAAAAAAGAGAGACCTTTCGCTTTGTCCCTCTTCGCAATCAGCCCATTAACCTGATGGATGGGACTATTTCCTATAACGCTTGACTATGGAGTCGAGTTTACGTACCATGAGGGTCAACGGAAGGGAGAGCTATATGCAACAGGACTTTCGCGTAGAGAGTCGCAGCTATGACCAGGTAGTGCGTGGTTCGTGGCGGGCGTATCGGATAGCAACCAATGTTTTCAACACTGATGAAGTTGTTCCTGAAGTAATAAAAGATTGTGTAGCACTCTGGGTGCCTGCGGGTACACCAATGCGCTGGGCAACCGGTACACGCCCACTGCGCAATGACTGCCTGCAATTTTTCTGGCCGCAACGCTGGTATATGCTGAGCGCGTTCTATCGTAACCAATTGCTGCTCCATACCTATGCTATCATTGCGCAGCCCCCGATGTTGGGATTGGACCGTCTGACATATGTTGACCTTGATCTGAGTATTCTGGTAAAACCAGACTTGAGCTGCGAGGTGTTGACGCAGGCTGAGTTCGAGATGGCGGCACAATCGTTGCATTATGACGAGGATACCCGCATTAGTGCTTTAATGGCGTTGCGCACGCTGACCAGTTCGATTCAGCGTAGCCTCGGCGTTTTCACTATCGTGCCGCACTATCTGAACCAGGAGCTATTCAATCTCGCTACCTGCGGCGATAAATCGTAGGGACCGATGTATCGCATCCGCGTCCATGTGGAGGAAAGCATGCCAAAACGCATTGATCATGTAGCAATCATTGTACGCGATATTGAGCAGGCACTAAGCTTCTATCGTGATACGCTCGGCATTGATCCGAGTGAGATTAAAGAGGTGCCGAGTGAGCAGGTACGGATTGCCTTCTTACCAATGGGTGGTCCCGGCGGCAGCGAGATTGAACTGATTGAGCCGACTACGGCTGATTCCAGTCTGGCAAAGTTCTTGGAGAAGCGTGGTGAGGGTCTGCACCATATCTGTCTGGAGGTCGAGAGCATCGACGCCGCACTGACTGAGATGCGCGAGAAAGGTGCGCCCGTGCTGGATCAAGAGCCGCGCATCGCCGCCGAGGGACGTGCCATCTTCGTGCATCCAAAAGGCACAAACGGCGTGCTACTTGAATTGTTGGAACACTAAGTATAGTATAAAGAACAAAAAGCGGTTGCAGCAGACAGGTCTGCTGCAACCGCTTTTTGTTCTTTATACTATAATGGGATATTACTGTGTTTCTTGGGTGGGTTGGAATCGCGCTTATTCTTGAGCATCTC
>JAJZEJ010000339.1:1943-4305 GCA_021828635.1 Chloroflexota bacterium | reverse complement strand
CGAGTTTCAGCAGGCCGGGTTGGTCGTTGACCTCTGCCCGCCACCAGCAGACGGATGGGGTAAGGATTGGAGTGAAAGGTGGCGTCGATGCGGCCAAGTAGGTTGCTGGTCGCTTATTGAGACAATACAGATACAGAAAGGATAAACCCATGATGCATTATCATTTCACTCCCGACATCAAAGCGCCGGAAGGGGCCGTGTGCTACCAGTGCGGGGCAAAAGCTGTAACGCAATGTAGCTGCTGTGACAACTACATGTGCTTGCGGCACACAGTGCCTTTCGTCTCCCCAGATCAGAAGCGAGCTATCACCGATTACGTAGAGTGCCAGTCTTGCGATGAGCAGCAAGACGAGCTAGGCATAGTTGCCAAATAGAAAGAACAAGTCATTATGAGGCGGACACGGCGAAGGCTCATTCCTCTTGCACAGGAATGAGCCTCTTTATGCTTGCCGTCTCATATGAGTGAGTCGAAAGGATTATATCACGATGCAAAATCAAAATCAAGAGCAAAACCGGCAGGAGCAGGCCCAATCATCCCAATCAAAAAATAGTTGCCTGCTCATAGGGTTGTTGCTTCTTGCCCTCGCAGCACTAGCTTGGTACACCCTTGCACGAGGAGTGGGAGGAACTGGAGGAGCGCCATCGTATAGCCCCAGAAGTCAGGCTTACGTCATGGCACAGCAGTTGGAAGCTCATCGGCAACAGATGCCGACGGCAAAGAACTACTGCGAGGCTCAACTCTATTATCATACAGCTAGTGGGGTATATTCTGGTCCCAGCCAGATCAAGGATGGTTTTGGCATCTATCCCACCCATTGCGAACAAACACTCTTGCAGTGGGTGAGCCAAACTGCCTTACCATCAATTTCAGCACAGGACTATGCGCGAATCGTCACCATTGATGTGGTCGTCTTCTCGCAAGTGCGTGTCTGCGTAGACTGCAAGCCAACCTTCCCCACATGGGAGAACAGGCTACGCCAGCAGGTAGCACAAGCGCGGGAAAGCGCCAAGCTTAATCTCTATGTTTTTGACATCCGACCAGGTTCTCCATCTGGATTTGCCCCTGGTACCTTTCGAGCTGGCCCCTTTAGCCCGCCTTACCAGGGAACGCAGCCTCCCGTGCCTGTGCGCACACAGGATATTCGACAGGTGTATCCTGTGAAAAGCTGACATGTAGAGATGGTCGAACGATGTATACTAGTCATGATCGTGATCGATTGGAAAGGAGATCAACTATGGATGAGCCAGTCATGGTGCGTCTGCAGCAGTGTCTGCAACGGCGTCAGTGGTATGGGCCAGAGGGATTAGCAAGTGAGGTGGAACGCACCGACGCCCGCTTGAACCACACGTTCCTCTGTCAAAAGGCAACAGAGGGGCAAATTAGGCAAACGGAGCGCCTGCTAGGGTTTGCTCTTCCCTCACTGTTGGTAACACTCTACCGCTCTCTGGCTAATGGGGGCTTTGGCCCTGGCTATGGGTTGCGCGGGATGGTAGGAGGGTACGGGACATCTACAACGCCGCTTGGCAATGGAGAAATTTTTCAGAGCGATGAAACAATGGTGAAATATCATCGGAACGTATCCAGTCTCATACCTCTTGCTTTCGAGCAGGAGACCTGGATGTATGATGACGAAGGTCAGCCCTACATTACCCTTCCCGTCAACCTCTGGCCTGCTTCTCTTGCGCCCCTCTGTGATCTGGGCGATGTCCAGGAGATCGGTGTGGATACACCTGGTCTGGTGTATCTGCTGGTGTCAGACCAAGATGAGCGCCTAAACCGACTCTACCGAGTGGGAACATTGGCGGATTGGCTGGCACAGTGGAGTAACAGCACACATAGCACACATTCGTTGGGCGTGCTGTGAAGAGAGCCATACCCTACGGAACGTCTCAGCGAAAAATGATTAATCTGAGCTGATGTTCCACAAACACAACAGAGGCCGCTACCTGATCTGGTAAATCAGGTAGCGGCCTTCTCATTACTTCCGGTGTGGTTACGAAAACATGTTTGTGACCCTGTTTGCCAGGGCCACGCTTTATACATGCCGATGTGTTGCAGAGTGGCTGATCTCACTTTGTAAAGGATCGGCACATGATAGCCGTGCCACCAATCCTGCGACAGTGAGCAGGACGAACTGGAACGCACGAGCGATAAAAAAGGAAAAATTGTATGAGGAAGAATGATATAAAGGTGGGAATGCTGGTTACCTGTAAGGAGCCGGTCAGCGCCTACTCTTCAGGCTATCCTAAAGGACATCCTGTGTGCTTCTTTGTGCCAGGAGATATCGGGGTTGTTGCCTGCACTGAAGTTCCCTACGTCACAAATCGAGCAGGCACATTCACCTGTGTCGATTTCTACAAA
>JAJZEJ010000339.1:0-1933 GCA_021828635.1 Chloroflexota bacterium | reverse complement strand
GTGTCATTAGGGACCCGCACCGCTGGCAAGAGTCTGGTGAGTCTCCCTGGAGGGCAGGTCTCGACGACGGGAATATCCGTCGCCTGACCACGCAGGAGTTGGAAGAGCATGCCTACCACAGCCTCACAGTTATGGTAGGAGAGCCCTACGCCGAGAACAAGGCGTTCATCCAGAGGGCATTCCCCTACCAATTTGCAGATACCTTTATCAAAGATGCTTGCCCTGAGCGTGTTATTGTGCGCCTCTTACACCCACTTTCACTCTGGCAAATCTATTGGTTAGGGATCCAGCAGGGCAAGGGAAAAATCTGCCGGTGGTATACGCTTGAAAACGAGATGCCTGATGGTGATGCTTGATGCTCAACCCACACCTCGCTAGCGCGTTACCGCAGTAGTAGCTACTAGCACACTCTTATCACAAGGCCATCCTATCCTTCAAAAACCATTGTGAGGATAGGATGGCCTTGTCTGTTTCTCACCACAAGGAGATTATGCAATGGATACTTTGTTTGCGTCATCACTGTCTTCACCTTATCAGATTATCGGCGAAGGCGGTTTTGGCGTCGTGTCACGGTGGCAGGGGCCGGATGGCACCGTGATCGCTGTCAAAGCCGCGACAGCAACGCCTGGGGCGGTTGATGCGCTGCAACAGGAATTCTTTATCCTTTCCAGGATGAAGGCAAGTTCGCATATCCCGCAAGTCTACGGGCTTTTTTCGTCGCAAGCTGGCCGACAGGTGTTGGCGATGGAATATATCGAAGGCCAGAATATGGCCGATTGGCTTGCGAACAACACTCCGACGCTGAACGATCTTGAAAATATCGCTGAGCAGTGCATCGTTCTTCTTTCAGCATTGCAGCAAGCTCGCGTTTTGCATCATGACATCAAACCGAAAAATGTGATGAGAACGCATACTGGCACGCTTATTCTCATCGACTTCGGGATTGCCGAAGTGATCCCTCGCTTTGGTCGGGGATATCAACCTATTGGCACATCGGGCTATATCGCCCCCGAACGAGAGGTTGAAGATAGCTATATCGGCTTTCAGTCTGATCTGTATAGTGTTGGATCAATTTTGAATGATCTGCTCTGTTTTATTGAGAACATCGAACAGATAGATATCCTGGCGCGTTGGAACGAGGTAATTGATGCCCTGCGTGCCAACGACTCTCAATTTCGCGCCGACCTGTCTTGTCTCCAACAAGTGCAGCAGCATCTCCGTCACCTCAGAATGAAGCCCCCCTCTTCACAGTTAGGTTGGCTGATACGCTGGCATATTCCCTGGAACTGGTGGCGCTTCCAGTCGTTCCTTCGCCAAAGCAGCAGGGAGATGACTGGTGAGATCATCTCCCTGCTGCTTTCCTTTTGGGAATGGACGGGAAAGGAGGCAACAAGATGACCCTCGACGGAGCTTCTTTGGTGCTACCCTACCATCCAGATGGTTTTGTCGGCCATCTAGACGCCGACGGGCAGCAGGTCAAAGTTGCTGCTCTCGCAAGCGATAATGAGCATGTGGTGCTGCTCTCGCTCGTCGGCTATGACACCAGTGTCGGCGTGATGCTGGGCCGTTTGTGGGGCAATACGAAGGTCGAGTTTCACCCAGCCTTTGCCTGGGCAAGCGAGTGGCAAGGGCCAGAGCAACTCCAACGTGCAAGCAGCAGCTACCGCACAACTGGTGGGCTGCTAGCAGCCCACCTCCGCGAAGTCCATGTTTTGGCGATGCTGCGTACTGCCAGTATTCGTGAAGGAATCCTTTCTCCGCCAGAATTGCCGGAGATAAAGAAGCCAGACGAGGCAAACGACGCGGAGGATGACAAGGATACACCGCCACCTCCAGGAAAAACACCTCCTCCCTGGATTCCACGCTACATTTTTGCCAACTGGCAGGACGGGCGGCCAAACCGCCGTGCATTCCAGGGGCATTTAGTGGCGTT
>JAJZEJ010000095.1 GCA_021828635.1 Chloroflexota bacterium | reverse complement strand
CATCGTGGCGATATTGTGATGCGCCGTGCCGCCCAGACCTATGCTGCTTATCTTGGTGTGCCAGAGGTCACTGCCGACCATGTTTATACGATTGCTTCGATGGCGTTAGCCCATCGCCTGAAACGTTTACCACTGCAACAATCAACCCGAACCCTGGAAGAAGCCTTGAAGTCCGTCAAACGCAAAGTTGCTCAATAGCTATCATACAATCATGTGGAAACGACACAAGCTGTGTCGAAGGAGGGTCACGCGATGAACATTGCACAGGGTTTAGCGCATGCAAAGAAGGTCCGTGGTAATCATACGGCTGTTATCTGTGGTGAGGTACGCTATGACTGGAATGAGTTTGATCGTCGCACCGTTGCATTGGCCCGCGGACTGGCCTCGTTGGGTATCAAGCGCGGGGATCGTGTAGCTGTCCTCATGCTCAATTGCCATCGCTATCTGGAGTTGTATTATGCTTGTGGGCGCATGGGAGCCGTGGTTGTGCCACTCAACTATCGTCTGGCGCGTCCCGAAATCGTCTTCATTCTCAATGACAGCGAGTCAAAGGTACTGATTGTCGATAAAATCTTTGCTCCCTATGCGACTGGACGCGATACCTTCGCCACTATTGAGCATATTGTGTATACCGGCGATGAGACACCCGAAGATATGCTCAATTATGAGAAACTCATCTATCGTGGAGCGCAGATTGAGACTAGCGCCGATGAAGAGATGCAGGACGATGATCTGGCCGGTCTCTTCTATACAGGTGGCACGACTGGACGACCAAAAGGTGTCATGCTCTCGCATAAAAACCTCATCTCCAATGCCATTCATGTCGCTATCGCTGCTGGCTATACCGAGCGCGATATCTATCTGCATGCCGCGCCAATGTTTCATGTTGGCGATAATGGGTCAACCTTCGCCATGTCGATGATCGGTGCCTGTCATACTTTCTTGCCTGCCTTCAATCCAATACAGATGATGCAGCTTGTGCAAGATGAGAAAGTCACCGTGACCTTTGTAGTACCGACGATGGTAAATGCCATGTTGAACCATCCCGACGTGGATAAGTACGATTTCTCTAGTATGCGTCGCCTGACGTATGGTGCCTCGCCGATGCCGGTTGAACTGCTCAAGATAGGCTTGCAGAAATGGGGTAAGATTTTCGCGCAGGGCTATGGCATGACCGAGACTGCCCCTCTGCTCTCTGGCCTTGATCCTCTCGATCATCTCGTTGATGGTACACCAGAGCAAGTGCGCCGTCTGGCTTCGGCGGGACGTGAGGTTTTCGGTGTCGAGGTGCGGGTCGTCAATGCCAATGGCGAGGATGTGCAGCCAGGGGAGATCGGCGAGGTCATCGGACGTGGTCCCAATGTTATGCAAGGCTACTGGCGTATGCCGGAAGCCACAGCCGCCGTGCTAACCGATGGTTGGATGCACACTGGCGATCTAGCCACCGTCGATGAGGAGAATTTCATCTTTATTATTGACCGCGCAAAGGATATGATTATCTCAGGTGGCGAAAACATCTACTCGGTCGAGGTCGAGAACGCGCTTTATACGCATCCTTCTGTGCTGGAAGCTGCTGTGATTGGCATTCCGCACGACATGTGGGGTGAGTCGGTCCATGCCGTTGTCGTCCTCAAACCTGGCATGAGCGCCAGCGAAGAGGAACTCATTGCGCACACACGCACGCAGATTGCTGGCTATAAAGTGCCGCGTAGCATCGAGTTCAGCACTGAAGCCTTGCCCAAGAGCGGCGTCGGCAAAATTCTCAAGCGCGACCTGCGCGAGAAATTTTGGCGCGACAAGAGCAGGAACGTCAATTAATAAATTTACCTAGCGAGGATTACCCATCATGCCGGAGGCAACAGCACAGTTCAAGCAGCAACTGCGTGAAGCATTTCAGTCTATTCAGGTCGGAGCGAACTTTACCTTTCGCCGTACCTTCACCGAGGGCGACGTGGCGCTGTTCTGTGGTGTCACCGGCGACTACAATCCTTATCATATCGACCATCTTTTCCTGCAAGAAAGCTGGTTCAAGCGCACGATCATTCCTGGCTTGCTCACAGCCAGCATGATTACGCATATCGGCGGTATGCTTGGCGTGCTGGCGACCGAGATGAATTTTCAGTTTCCCTCTGCCGTCTATATCGGCGATACGATCACCTGCACCGTCACTATTATCGAGAAAGACGAAATAAAACGTGCCTTTCGCGCGAAAGGCACGTTTGTCAATCAGGATGGTGTCGAGGTGATCTATTGCACCTTTGCCGGTTTCCCCGCGAATGTGCGCTTGGCCCGCTAGAAGGCGGAGGAAGCTGATGATGTTGCCACGTTTTTATTGCAGCGCGGCTGGTTTCTCGACTATGCCCGTTACATTTTTCGTAGCGAGCCTGCCGATTTTGTGCAGCCGCTTGTGCAAGAGATGTTGCGTTCCGGTGCGGCTGGTTGGCACGATGGGCGCTTCGTTGCGCTTACGCCATACACGCCTATACCGCCAGATTGAGTGTGTGATGCTATGCGGCCTCGGTATTGGCCCAAAGTAGGTGAAGAAAGTGTGGGATAACGATGCAAATAGATCATCTCGACCATTTTGTACTGACTGTTGGCGATATAGAGGTCACATGCGCATTTTATGAACGTGTCATGGGCATGCAAAGTGTGACCTTTGGCGTTGGCCGTAAAGCGTTACAATTTGGGCAACAGAAAATCAATCTGCATCAAGCCGGACGTGAGTTTGAACCAAAGGCGTTGCAGCCCGTGCCGGGTTCAGCCGATGTGTGCTTCATCGCCGCAACGCCGCTTGAGCAGGTGATCGCGCACCTTGCGGCATGTCAGGTTGAGATTATCGAGGGGCCAGTGCAAAAAACCGGCGCAATGGGAGCTATCCGTTCGGTCTATTTTCGTGACCCCGATGGTAATCTCATCGAAGTCTCGAATTATCTTTCTACGCATTTTTCACCATCTGAATAAATCGTGCTTCGGCAATTGGGCCACCGAGTTTCACACCAATATTCTCGACATTGCTGACCATGCCATTTTGCAGACGAAAGCGGCCCGTTATGCCACCTGCTAGCCTATAGTGCTGGGGGCTAAAGTTTTTCAAGAACAGTACAGCCTGCTCACCAATCTTGAAGAGTGGGCCTTCATCGTCCTCAACGGATACGTTAGGCTGAGTGGTGCCTGATTGCCTGACAATGATCTGCGAGCCTTGAAGAAGGTGGTGCGGGTCATAGATAACCTGCTGGATGGCGAAGGTAAAGTCTACATAAGGGATACCAGTTGTATGCTGATCGGCAATGCTGCTAATTGTGCCAATGACCGCAACATCGGAGCCATGTTTGAGATCAGTCAGGTTGGTATAGGCCACGGCTAAACTGGCACTGCTACCTTGTGTCGGCTGACCGAGCGTGCCGCAGCCTGTGAGCAAGAGGAGGGCGATAGCGGTGGTGAATACCATTAAAAATAGTGTATACTTTGAAAAATATATTATTGGCATTGTAAGGCTCCTTTATTGGCCTGCTCATCATCTTGATGATACAGACGATGTAGCCAGTATATTTGTTCCCTATCTGAACCACCTTGCTATTTATAAAGAGGAGTTGAACGATGCCGCACTCAAGGAGATACTCCAATCTGTTTGTCCTTTTGCTCTGTTGCCTTGTTGCGCTCTGCACATCCTGTTCTACTCCTCATCCTTCCATTACTTCTACCACTTCTACTACACATATAGATAATCTTATTTATACCTATCGCGGCCATACGAATGCTGTGACGGCGGTAGTATGGTCGCCCGATGGCAAGCGTATTGCTTCCGCTAGCTATGATAAGACGGTGCAGGTCTTAGATGCCGTTACTGGTAAGCGCCTTCTGACGTATCGCGGTCATACAAACTGGGTTACGGCAATAGCGTGGTCGCCAAATGGAAAATATCTGGCTTCCGCTAGTTTTGACAAGACGGTGCAGGTCTGGAATGCGACGACGGGCCAACGTCTGCTGACCTATCGAGGTCACACGGGAACCGTGACGGCGGTGGCGTGGTCGCCGAATGGCAAGGATATCGCCTCGGCCAGCTACGATGGAACGGTGCAGGTCTGGGATGCCAGCATGGGCTACACGATCTTAACCTATCGCGGCCACAAAGGTAGCGTCACAGCGGTAGCCTGGTCGCCGAATGGAAAAATACTTGCCTCCGCTGGCCTCGATGACACCGTGCAGACCTGGAATGCTAGTACGGGCAAAAAGCTCTTAACGTATCATGGTCATATCGGGTTGGTCACGTCAATAGCCTGGTCGCCCGATGGTCAACAAATTGCT
>JAJZEJ010000345.1 GCA_021828635.1 Chloroflexota bacterium | reverse complement strand
CATCACAAGGTCGCCGATCAGGTCCATACGTATGACCAGAATGCGGCGGGGATGGAACGTGCGTGGCGTCAATGGCTTGTAGTGTTGCCCACGACGTTTGAGTTGGAGCAGAGCGCCAACGAGGCTCATCGCCGCGTAGAGCAGCAGTAGCACGATCCGGCGACTGCTATGGACGACGATGTTGCGCAGCGAACGGCGTGAAGCAGGTCGTTGTGGATAGCCATCCTCATCAAGTGTTGTGATCGGTATATTTTTTGCCATAACTATCGCCAATTATCTCATAGGGATGTTTTCTGATAATAATATTTTCCCTGCTATTTCTACTCGTTTCTCCGCTACTAGACGCACACAAGGATGCGCGTCCAATTCGTCTGCTGTGAAATCGAGTCGCCCGCAGGGAATGTTTGCACAGTCGGGACAGCGTTGCGCTGAAGCAATCACGATGTGGCGTTGCCGATTGCCCCAGGGACCGAGTATCCGTGCATCTGTTGGTCCGAAAATATGTACTGTAGGCGTGTCTTGTGCCACGGCTAGATGCAAGGGGCCGCTATCAACTCCCAATACCAGTTGTGCTTGACCGAGCAGTGCTGCCAGTTGTCCTACTGTCAGGTTTGTTAAGAGCAATGGTGCTGTACTATCGGTGGGCATATGCTGAACGATGCTTTCGAGTAAAGCGCGTTCCTGGCGGCTACCGGTCAAAATGACGCGCATAGACGGATTGGCGCTAGTCAGTTTTACCGCACTGGTCGCCCATGCCTCCGGTCGCCAGAGTTTCACTGCGGCTCCGCTGCCTGGATGAATAACAACAAAAGGTGCCTCAGCGGTGATGCCTGCCTGCTGCAAACGCGATTTGATTGCTTGCTGCTCTTCTGAGGTCGGCTTGAATTGTTCTGGATATTGTTCAGATGTGTATGGTATTGGCAGAGGTGCATGGTCGAGTGCCTGCAAGCCCGCGCTGACCAGCTTCAGGCATGAGACGGTTGTATGTTCGGGTGTCGTGAAGGGTAGAGCCGTCGAGAGGAAAGGTGTGCCGGGCGCGATTGCATAGCCTATACGGCGCGGAATGCGTGCGAGATAGAGGAGCGCCGCTCCCCACCAGAAGTCAGGCCGCAAGTTGATTGCCAGATCATAGTGTCCACGCCGCAACTGCTGTGCCGTGCTGAAAAGCAAGATGTAGGGTGCCATAGCCCCTTGTGCGGCACGTCGGAAGCCAGGGAAGGGACAGGTAATCAGGCGGTCAATGGCCGGATGGCGGGCGACAATCTCGCTAGACCACGGACCGACCAGCATGGTGATTTGTGCTTCCGGCAAGGCGTTACGCAAGGCTTGGAGGATGGGTGTTGTCATTACTAGATCACCCAGATGGTCAGGGCGAATGAGCAGGATGCGCGGACTGATGAATGTTTTCGCACGTTCTCGCCGCACCCATCGTTGTGCGCTGAGAATACCAGGAAAACCAAGCAGACGCACAAGCAAGAGAATGAGTAGACGAAGCAGTTGTTTCATGATCTGGCCTCGCTACTCTGTGCGGTAGGAATGAGATGTAGCACGGCTTGCCATACCTCGTCAACCGTGACGGATTGCATACAGGTACACTGAGCGCAGGCGCGTACCTGGCCCAGGAAAAAGCACGGTTGACCAGTTGGGTGGTGCCAGAGTGCAATGTGTTTAGGGTCATCTAGTGGGTAAGGACCGTATTCCTGGGGACTGGTCGGGCCAAAGATAGCGATGACGGGGATATCAACAGCCGCAGCCAGATGCATGGGGCTACTGTCGTTGCCAATGAAGAGGGTACAAACTGCCAACTGGGCGGCCAGTTCGCCAAAACTCGTCATACCCGCGATATTCAGCACATGCTCACCCTGCTCTGGGGCGTCCAGTCCGGCGATAAGTTGCTCATTTAGTGCGGCATCGTCCTTGCCGCCGATGAGTAAAACTTGCACGCCAAGCTCCTGCACGAGGCGCTGTACCAGCGTGCGATAACGCTCTAACGGCCAGCGTTTAGAGGTCAGTTCCATACCAGGATTGCTACCACCACCAGGGAAGACGGCCACTAGTGGACGGTCGCTCTGATAGATGGCTTGTTGTTCCTGCGCTGTTGGTACGAAGGACATGTGCGGATGGGTGATGGATGCGATGGGTAGCTTGATAGCGCGTGCCAGATCAAGATAGATCTCGGCCTCGTGTTGTAGGTGATCGAGGTCGGATGAAACTGGCACTCTGTCGGTGAGTGAGAAGCCGCGCCCAAGACTATCGGGACCGACGCGGCGCGGAATGCCAGCCAGAAAGGGTAGCAGGGTCAGCATCGGTGAGCGATCTAGCACGAGGGCCAGATCGAAATGATAGTAGTGCATCTGCCTGACCAGTTGCCAGTACTCACGCAAGCTATAGCGTCCGGGGATGCCAACTGAGCCGCAGTCAAGCACATCATCCACAGCGGGGTGATGTTCTGGCACGACCTTTGACCATGTTCCCGCCACATAGCTGATGAGCGCGTCGGGATACTGCTGGCGTAACACGGCCAGTAGCGGTGTTGTCATAATCAGGTCGCCCAGGCAACAGGGTTTGATAACCACAATGCGATGTGGATGACGGAGCGCTGCACGTACAAATGGGCGCTGCAAACGAGTAAGTAGCGCGAACGGTAGGCGCAAAAATTTACAGAGCAACGTAATAATGTTCTGACGCAGAGCTAGGCTTCTCCTTCTGGGCGTAATATCGTGCTATCCATCTCGCCCTGTATCATGTCACTACGTCTGGTTGGTTGGGCAGGATTGGCGAGCAGAGAGACAGGTGTACCGCAGTTATGACAGAAGGCGTAGCCAGAAAGCAGTTCAGCTTGGCAGGCAACGCAGTAGCGTGTTTCGGTTGTTTGTGGGCTATACGCACTGGCGGCCACTGTCTCAAAGCTGCTCGCTGTCATCGGAGCTTGCTCCTCTTCTGATGGAGGCGGAGGCGGAATAAGCGTTGTGCCACTGCTAGATGCCTGGTTAGGTAGTGGCAAGACATTTGTATGTTCGCTACTTGTGACCGGCGTTCCAGTCCCAGGTTGAGCTGGTATTGGCCCCTGGCTCTGCACCAATTTGAGTTCCTGCTGAACTCGTGCAAACTGTTGTTGCAGCGTGATCAATTCTTGACAGATGATGAGCAGTTCTCCTTGTGAAAGTTGGCCCGCGTTGAAAAGTTCCAATACTTTATCTGCCAGCAGGCTGCGTTGTAGCTGTTGCTGGCGTGTCAGTTGCTCGCTGACGATGCGCAATCGCTGTATTTTGGCGATGCGTCCGGCTTCGTTTGAAGCTTTTTCCAGACTGCGTTGTACGGAATCCCAGATATTCATGAGACGATACCCTCCTGCCCTTAGAGTGGTGGTATAGGTAGATGCAAGAACCTGTCACAGAGGCCATTATAGCAGAGGGTTTAAGAGAAGTCGAGCATGTAGGGGCCGGTTCACCGCGCCTGTATTGGGGCGTGATGACGCTTGGGCAAGGCGGGCGCGGTGAACCGGCCCCTACGTTGGTTACTCTTCCTTCTTGGAGCCGAGAATCGCGTTGACGGTTGTTCCACATACAACGCATTGCCCCCGCAATGCGGGCTTGCCGTTTTTCATCGTAACCTTCTGAGCATCTTTCAGCTCGGTCTTCTTCTTGCATTTGACGCAGTAATACAGGTCTGCCACGGCTGAAACCTCCTTACATCTGTGCTAGAACAAACAAACATCGTTACCGATAGGGTGAATCGCATGCGTCAGATATACCTCGTATCCCTGCGCATGCAATTGTTGTTGCGCATTGACCGCATGAGTCAATTCCGCGAACGGGGCAAACAGGCTTGGGCCACTGCCGGAGAGCCGCACCAATGACGCACCGGCATTGAGCATAGCCGCGCGTGCCTGCGCAACCTCTGGATAACGAGCAAGAACACCTCGCTCCAATCCATTATGCAAATCTTCTAATGGTAATGTACTCGCCGTATCGAATGCCGCCCGCACAGCTTGGCTATGACTCCCATCGCTATAGTCACTGGCAGATAGCGAACGGAAGACCTCTGCCGTCGAAACACTGATGGCTGGTTTGACCAGCAGCAACCAGCGTAGTGCGGCGGGCCAGCGCGACGTGAGCGGTGTGACCCGTTCTCCGCGCCCTTCGCAATAGGCTAGGCCGCCACTCAAAAAGAATGGTACATCTGAGCCAAGCGAAGCGGCCAGCGTAAGCAAATCCGATGGGGATAATTGTAGTTGCCACCATTGCTGTAGTGCAAGCAGAACAGCAGCAGCGTTGCTACTTCCCCCACCCAGGCCAGCAGCCACAGG
>JAJZEJ010000010.1:2568-4318 GCA_021828635.1 Chloroflexota bacterium | reverse complement strand
GGATTGATACCTACCAGGCACAGATTATCCCTTTCGGCGTCAGCATTTCGGGTATTTTCTTGCTACGCCAGTTCTTTCTCTCACTCCCGCCATCATTGTGGGAAGCGGCCCAACTTGATGGTTGCTCGCGCTTTGGCTTTTTGTGGCGGGTAGCAGCTCCCTTAGCGCGTCCGGCTATCGCGGTTGTGGCCCTCCAAGTCTTTATCGGCAGTTGGAATGCCTTTCTCTGGCCCTATCTCGTGACCAGCAGCGATGCGTTGCGCCCGATAGAGGTGGGTTTGCAGGCATTTACCAGCAACGACGGTACCGACCCGACAGGGCTGGCGGCGGCGGCAGCTTTTACCACGTTGCCTATCCTGATCGTCTTTTTAGTGGCCCAGAAGCAATTCATCGAGGGTATTTCGGCGGGTAGCACGAAGGGCTAGTGGTGAATGTTATCACCAACGGAACGTAGTAATAAAGGTTCTTGTTCTTTATTTCGTCCATAGTTAGTCCAAAGGAAGGGAATATATGCGGCGTTTATGGTCATCTGTGACCACTCTTATCTTGCTTGGTGTCATGCTACTCGTGGCAGCCTGTGGCGGCGGTAGCTCATCGGGCAGCAGTTCCTCTAGCAGTAGCGGGGGCGCGACTGGCGGCTTGAGTGCCAGCAAAAAGTACAATGTCGTCTTCTATGAGGCATTCGGCTCTGGAGCCAACAAAACCTCGCTCCAGGCGTTGACAAAGCAGTATGAGCAGATGCATCCCAATGTCACCGTTCAGCTTGATCCCTATGATTCGTATACCACGCTCCAGACCAAGATCACGGCGGCTATCGCGGCTGGCAAGCCACCCGCTATCGCGCAGGTCTACGAAGAATGGGCCACGCAGTATCAGCAGGCCAATGATATACTGCCATTGCAACCCTTCATCGCGGGCAAAGATGGCCTGAGCCAGAGCGACCTCGCGGACTTCTATCCCTCGCTGCTCAAGGATGGGCAGATTAACGGCACACAATACATGTTGCCCTTTAATAAAAGCGATATGGCCCTGTACTACAATGCCACCGCACTCCAAAAGCTTGGTCTCTCCGTTCCCACCACCTGGCAAGACCTGATGACTGATTTCACGAAGGCCACCAAGTCTAACGGCTCGCAGTGGGGTTTGTCGATCACGCCCGACGTAGACATGTGGTCGGTGTTATATAAGAGCCTGGGTGGTAGCGATTTCGTCTCCAGCGATGGTAAGAGTGTCACCTTCGACAGTGGTACTAATGCCCAATATGCTCAGCAGGCACTTGAGCAGTTCGCGCCCCTGGTTAAATCTGGCGCTATTCATGTCACGAAGAGCTACAACTGGCAAAACGACTTTGCTTCGGGCAAATCGCTCTTCGCCATCTCGACTATCGCCAGCTATCCCTATATCAAGCAGGGTGTCAACAATACTTTCCAGTTCTCTGAGGCTCCGCTACCCACTGGAAGCGACGGGAACAGCTATACAGTTCTCTATGGCACCAACCTGGCGCTTTTCTCTGGCGTTGATAGCGACACCCAAGCCGCCGCATGGGACTATATGAAATTCCTGACCAGTGCCTCGGCCAACACGACCTTCGTGCAGGATACCGGCTACATGCCGATTCGCCAGTCGGTCTTCACCGGCAGCGCCTTGCAGAGCTATTATAGCTCAACGCCCGCACTCAAAGCCGGTCCTGAGTCGCTACCAAACGCTTTTGTAGCCTCTATAGTACCCGCCTGGGACCAGTGCCGCAATA
>JAJZEJ010000010.1:0-2558 GCA_021828635.1 Chloroflexota bacterium | reverse complement strand
TCACAACAGACTACACCAGCACGCTCACCGGCCAGAGCAGTGCAGCAGCTTCTCTGAGCAAGATGACGCAGAGTTGCAATAGCGCCCTGGCGCAGGGATAGGAGAATTACACGATAAAAACGGCACTCACACAGCGCGACCGCAAAGGTTCGCCCTACGTGGGTGCCATGCTCAGGCTTCGTGGCTCAGATAATCCTCCACCAGCCAGAAGGCTTCGGTGCGCGAGTGAATGGTGCCGTCAGTCTGGCCCTCGGCGATTAGTTCTAGTAGTTGGCCGATCAGGGGGCCGGGTTGCAGATTGAAACGGTACATCAACTCGTCGGGCTGCAAGAGGCGCGGCGGTATGATACTCTGACGCTCACGAACGTAGCGCGTTAGCAGCATACGCACGGTCGCCACGTGCTTATGCCAGATGTCCAGCATTGGCTCAGGACCGCGCATGGCGATGTGATCGGCCAATGCGACCAACGCGACGGCAATACCAGTCGGGCCGAGATCGAGGAAGTAGCGGCGAATAGCACGCAGTGTCACTATTTCATGGCTCAATTGACCGGGACGCATATGGTTCGCTACGACTTGCTGCACGAAACGTCGATCATGCGTACTGGCATGGAGACGCTGCATGATCTGCTGCGCCAATGGCACACCGGCCTGGGGATGCCCATAGAAGCGAATGCCGTCATCATCAGCCACATAGGTTGGTGGCTTGCCAATATCATGCAACAAGGTCGCCAGTTTCATCACAGGTGCAGTCAGCATGTGTTGATCAAAAATTCCCTGCTGTTCAGCCTCAGCTAGCAGATCATGCAGCACGACCAGATCACCCTCTGGCGTCTCCAATGGCGAGCAACGAATTATTTCCGGCGACTGTGCCAGTATCGTAGCCAACCATTCCAGTGCTGCCACCGCTTCGATAGAATGCTCGAAGACATCCCAATGATGCAACTCCGGCTGCGGCATACCACGTGCTGGTATAAATTCAGGTATCAACGTAGTAAAAAGACCAAGCGAGTCGAGATAACGCAGGCATTGCGTAGCCCCAGGAGGTGCGAGGATGGTGTAGAGTTCTTCATGAATACGCTCAGGCGCGGCCTGGAAGAGGAGTGCCGCGTCACGTCGCATCAGCATCTCAGTTTTGGGGTCAATAGTTAATTGATAGCACGTGCTGAAGCGTACAGCACGTAAGAGTCGCAAGGGGTCGTGTCTAAAAATAGCTGAATCGGCGGCCCGCACAATACGTGCCTGTGCATCTACCACACCACGCAGTGGATCGATATAAGCACTCGCCGCTATGGGAAGTTGTTGTGCCAGGGCCGTTAGCAGTTGTGGGAGTGGGAGTGCGATGGCATTGAGCGTAAAATCGCGTGTACGCAGATCAGCCTCAATTGTATCACCCTGCAAGGGCGCGATGTCACGCGTAATTTCGCGCATTTGCCGCTTGACCACCACACGGCTAGCCTTCTCATGCATATAGGCATAATGCCCACCAAGCTGATCTGCCAGGTGACGTGCCAGATGTGAGGTATGCGCGGCATTACCGGCGATGGCAATATCCCAATCGGTTTCCGGCTCGCCCAAAAGCACATTGCGCACTGAGCCGCCCACCAGCCAGGCTGTATGCTGCTGCTCGGCAAAATAGTATGCTGTCTTCTCTAAAATTTCTCGTGTCCAGGTATCATAACCGTTCACTGAAACCATCATCTATCTATCGTCGCTACAATCTCGCTCATATACTCCCAATATACCATCTCACGCAACTTTCCCTGATTGTATCACAGGCATCCAACACACACGAGCATAGAAAAACCAATTTTCATATTTGGCCTCAAGAGACTTGATTGTCCCAACATTAAGGATATAATGATACTGTCATCTTGATTCATGATTTTCACCTTCATCGATCAGATGGCCTACCACTACTGGCGGCAAGTGGAGCTAGAAGCGCCAGACTACATGAGGAACGCTTCGCTGCCGTTGTCGCGCACTTGGGAACAGTAGTGCATCCAGGTTGCTGAATATGTGGGTAAACAGGTACTGGATATAGGAATTGCAGATGGAGTATGACGCAATAACTAGCTATTGCGCCGCAAAACCGCTATACTGTACGGACCGGGGAACCGCTATCCATTCCCACACTACTATCTTAGAATGTGCGCTTTGTGCGCAAGAGGATAGGGCATGAATCAGAATTATGGAGCTTTGCGCGTTGTTCGTGTACGCCCACCCGCCAATGCGCAAACCAATCTACAGAATCGCTATCCTACAGGCTGGTTGCCAGAAGAGCGTCTTGTGCATCTCCTGGTACGCCGTGAAACCACCCTCGGACGCGCACTAAGTAGTGACATTATTTTGATGGACCCAACGGTCTCACGTGAACATGCTCGCCTCATTTTCGATGAGTATGGCTGGCACGTCATTAACCTGACCGTCCAAAACATTGTGCGCGTCAATGGCCGTTCTGTTCCAAGTGGTGGCAGTTTACCCATGCAGCCACAAGATATTCTTGTGCTAGGTAGCACCATGCTACAACTCATCGCACCACAGGGTGACGAAGCCAT
>JAJZEJ010000427.1 GCA_021828635.1 Chloroflexota bacterium | reverse complement strand
CGTTGTTTGCAGCAACACGTCAATATCCCAGCCCACAGGCATCATGGCGATGGAGCGGTTGACGTGCGCGACGCAATCAAAGTCAGCGGGCGGCGTGAAGCCGTCAGAGGAAAGTTCGGCGCTGAGCATACGGTCTAACCGGAAGGTGCGAATATCGTTGCGCAGGTGGCAATAACCGGCGGTGTACCAGTAGCCGGAGCGGTAAACGACGCCGTAGGGGTCGATGACACGCCCGGTTGTTGGCGCGTTCCACGACTGATAGTTGATACTCACGCTGTGACATTGTTGCACAGCCATACATAGCGTGACCACGATCTCGCTGATCGGCGAGTGCTGTTCGGGTACCACATCAAAAATCAGCGCATCCTGTACAGCGTGTATCTGCTCTTGCAGCGTGACGGGTAGAATGCGCACTATCTTTGCCAGCACACTCTCGACAGCAGGCGCGGTTCCCGCCAATGCTATCTTGCGTGCCGTAATCAGTCCAATGGTTAGCGCGAAGGCTTCGTCGTTGCGCAACATGAGCGGTGGCAGTTTGAAGCCGGGGCGCAGACGATACGCGCCGTAGCGTCCGCGCCGCGACTCTACCGGAATGCCCATATCTTGCAGCATCGTGATATAGCGCCGCACCGTGCGCTGATCGACCTCTAATCGCTCCGCCAGCTCGTTGCCACTAATCTCCTTGCGTGATTGCAACAGTTCCAGCACGGTCAGCACGCGGGTCGTTGGGAAATACATATTGCTTGTTTCCTTTAACCTCTGAGCGTCTGGCGAGGAATGTGCATAAGTTTCAAGCCTGATACACGGGTAAAATCGCTATCTGTTGTCACAACTGTGAGGTTGTTGTAAAGAGCCGTTGCTGCTATTAGTGTGTCGATGTCACCAATGAGTCCTGAACCATATGGTGAACGCATAGCGCGTCGTAGATCTGCGTATTGTTCAAGCAATGCATAGGTCAAAGGATAGGGGTGTACTTTTCTAAACAACGTGCGTAATGCAGATTGGTGCCTGGGAAAATCCGCAAGACTCTTGAGATATTCTATCAGCTCTCCGTACACAACAATGCTGGTAGCTGCTTCATCATTGCGAATCCATGCTTGAGCAATCGATAATGCTCCTGGACGCCCTTGAAGATAGGCTCCAATGACATTGGCATCTAACAGATATTGTATCATAGTAGCTCCAATGGACGGGTTGGCGGACTGGCATGCCTGAGCGCATCTAGTTCATCCAGCATCGTATCCGGCAAATCGCCCCAGGCTCCTGCCGGATCTTCCCAGGGTTCTTCTCGTTGGCGTTCTTGTGTTTGGTTAGTAGTACCATGTTTGCGTAGTACTTGAGTCAGGGCTTCAATATAGGTAGCCGCTTCTTCTTGTGCTTCCGCAGGGAGTTGCTCCAGGTAGGGCAACACATCCTGTAACCGATCAATCATGACAGCACCTCACCGTTTTTTGTTGATAGCCATATAACTAGTTCAAGTGTAACAGAGACAGGTGTACCTGTCAAAATCCTTATTGCGGCAATTTTTCTGAGGAAGAGAATGTTATCTGCTCTTAATTAGGGCCAATTATAACCGGATTGGAGAGTAAACTCAAGATAAGCGGACACAATGAATCGGTCCCTACTTAAAAGAACAAAGTTTCGCGGAAAGGATTCTTATCATGGCAACAAACACCGCACTCCTTATCATCGACGCGCAAGTGGGCGTAATCGAGAATGCATACGCGAAAGAACAGATGCTTGAGAACGTCAAGACGTTGCTTACACAGGCACGCGAGCGGCAGGTACCTGTCGTTTATGTGCAACACGAAGAACCACAAGGCTATCAACTGGAGTCAGGCACACCGGCTTGGCAAATCCACCCATCTATCGAGCCGCAGAAGGGTGAGCCGATAGTGCATAAGCAGTCTCCTGACTCATTCTATGACACTCCCTTGCAAGAGCTATTGCGAGAGCAAGGCATCGAACATTTGATAATTGTTGGTGCGCAGACCAATTATTGTGTTGATACGACGACACGCCGCGCCCTCTCGATGGGCTACGATGTAACGTTGGTGAGCGATGCCCACACCACCGACGATAGCGAGGTGTTGACGGCAGCACAGATCATCGCGCACCATAATGATACCCTTGATGGTTTCCGTGCCGGTGAGCATCGGGCGCGGGTTAAATCAACCAGCGAGGTTGTCTTATAAAAGTATGAGCATCCATCTCTCGCTTGAGGAGGCGCGGCGCTTCCTGACTACCTATCACTTCACACCAACCGATCTCGCGGGCGTTTTTGAACGTTTGGGAACGGTGCAATATGACCCACTCAACCCTGTTGGACGCAATCCCGACCTAGTCTTGCAGGCGCGTGTGCCGGGCTATCGCGTCGATGATTGGCAGCAAGCGGCCTATACGGACAGGTTGATCTATGATGCCTGGGATAAACAAGCCTGTTTGGTGCCTACAAGTGATTGGCCGCTCCGTGCCTTGACACGTGAACTGTATCGTGCCTATCATGACCGCGACATTCTATCAGCCGAGCCAGAGGCGATAGTGAGCATCCTGCAAGCGATGAACGAGCAGGGGCCAATTGCTTCGTTGGAGTTCGAGAGCGAGACGCACTATGAAGCAGGTTCGTGGTATGGTCAGACGAAGGCCAAGCGCGTGCTGCGGGCGATGTGGGCCAGTGGCATGGTTTTGACGCATCATCGCCAGAATGGTCGCCACTACTATGATCGTCCAGAGCGCGTCATTCCGCCTCATCACTATGAGCGACCGCTTTTAATGGATCAAGAGGCGTATCATCGCTGGATCATTGCGCGACGTGTGCAGGCGGCTGGCCTGCTGCGTCCAACGGCAGAGGCAGCGATCTGGAGCGCGTGTGGTACTGCTCTACAGCGCAAGTTGGTGCTGACTCAATTGGTTGAAGATGGCACATTGACACCTGTGCAGATCGGCGAGAAAAACTGGCTTTATTATATGCTTACAAGTGCATTACCACTGCTCAATGCGCCTTTGCCAGAGCCATGTGTTATTTTTATGGGGCCACTGGATAGCCTGCTATGGGATCGCAAGGCCATCGCGCATCTCTTCGGCTTCGAGTACATGTGGGAGGTCTATAAGCCCGCATCGCAGCGTCGTTGGGGCTATTATGTGCTACCGGTTTTCTATAAAGATCGTTTTGTGGCACGTCTCGACTCGCGCTTGGATGGTCGCACCTGGGTGATCTCGCGCTGGTGGTGGGAACCCGATGTAACACCCGACGATGAACTGAGGGTGGCGCTGCATACTGCCATGCAAAAATTCTTGAATTATCTGCGAGCGGAGGAAATTCGCATGGAATCTTCCCTGTGGTTCTGAAAATGCTGTGTCAAACCCCTTTACAATATGCCGACAATATGCTATTATCGTATCCGGCAAGGGGATGTAGCTCAGCTGGGAGAGCGCGACAATCGCACTGTCGAGGTCAGGGGTTCGATCCCCCTCATCTCCACTCCTTGTACCATATTTCTTACTGATACCTTGCAAATCGCAAAGAGTTATGATATAGTACAGACACACATGTAGGCGACGAGCAGGAGTAGTAGGTCTGGCCCTTTTTCAGAGAGTGGCCGGTTGGTGCAAGGCTACAAACACAGACCGAACTCACCTGTGAGCAATAAGGGTAAAGCTGGCAGAACGTATAAAATGTACAGCAATGTATAATGAGTACTGGTTGGCAGCATAGCTCTTGTCGGGACGCCCGTTATCGCGTATAATGAGAGTAGTTTTCAGATACTTACACACTGACAGACTAAGTACCAGCACAATACAAGGCATTCTTATATGGGCCTGTAGCGCAGCTGGGAGAGCGCCTCCATGGCATGGAGGAGGTCAGGGGTTCGAATCCCCTCAGGTCCACTTTATCATTTGGTACTGGCTGTACCTATCTGAAAACGAAAATCAGGGTGGTACCACGGAATAACCTTTCGTCCCTCGCGGATGAAAGGTTTTTTTGTTGGTGTTTATGATGTTGTTCGTATATTGATGTCTATGCGCGGGGAGGTATTATGATTACTCGCACTAAGTATAACCCGAAAGAGATTGAGGGCAAATGGCAGCAGCAATGGGAGATAGAGGGACTGGGTCATGCTCCCGATGACTCGCCTAAGCCCAAGTTCTACCACCTGGTCATGTTCCCCTATCCTTCGGGCGATCTGCACATGGGCCACTGGTACAACTATTCAGGCCATGATGCCTATGGCCGCTTCATGAGTATGCGTGGCTACAATGTGATGCAACCGATTGGCTTTGATGCCTTTGGCCTGCCCGCCGAGAATGCCGCCATCAAAC
>JAJZEJ010000729.1 GCA_021828635.1 Chloroflexota bacterium | reverse complement strand
AAGAAATATTCTTCACCATCGGCACGATAGAAGCCATTAAACGAATTGAGCGAGACCGCTTTGGGCATCAATGTGACGCTCTCGGTCTGCAAATGCATGTGACAACTAAACCACCATTGCAGCAAGCGTTGAGCTTTTTCAAGTTCGGTGAACTGCATACGCTGGATGGTCACAAGACTATTGATGCGTTGCAGTAGTGCTGGCACGCCGGTTACATCTTCAACAATAAAATCCGGCTTGCTTGCCTCTAAAATGGCACGCGCCTCGGTGGTACGCGCACCGGTCAGCACGGCGATGGTAATGGCTCCAGCAGCTCGCCCACCCTTCATGTCACTCGGCGTGTCACCAATAATGATAAAACTGGCCGGTTGAGGAGCATTGTCCAATTCGATGCGATAGTCGGGATTGGCGGCACGCATGAACTGATAGGGATGCGGCTTGACCAGCGAGGTATGATCGCCGTGTGCCTGTAACTCAGCCTCCGCTTGCGCAACCTCAGCGTGGGTGACAATGCGCTGTTCGTCGAAATAGGGAAACCAGCCGTAATTTTTGAGTGGCAAGATACTTTCAACACCAGGGCGACCAGTAGCGACCGCGAGCGTGTAACCCTGCTCGCGCAATGCCGCTAGCGTGGCTGTGATCTTCTCTTTAGGCAACAAGGGACGCTCAAAATGAATGCAACCAGGCTTGCCGCTTTGTGCTGGCGCGTGACCATAGCTACTCGTATAGAGTTCGTCGCCCAGGTACCACTCTTGAAAAAGGTCTTGGCAGAAGAGCCAGGACGGGCTATAGCGTGCAAAGACGTTCTCTATTGGATAGCCAAGCTTTTCGGTCGCATAATCGTTTATGCGCGTGATGAAGTCCAATCCTGTATAGCCAGCAAAGAGAGGCGCGTCGAATTGACGATAGATGTCCGGTGTAAGCAATGCTTTGGCATCAATAGTCGCTAATTGTTGCCGAAACGCCGCTATCCACTCAGCATTTTCTGGCTGCAATGGCAAAAGTGAGGCGCGATCAGGCAACATTGCCAGCAGATGTATCAAATTCAGCACAACAGCGGTATAGCATGTATCCCAATTTGAGTTGATTGAACGTGCCTTGAGCGTGATGATAGCCTCTTGTGGCAGAACCTGTGTGGCAAGCTGATGGCTCTCTTCTGCGCTTATCGGCGGCTGATACACCGTTGCGCGATGCGCAATATTCCAGTAGCGAGGACTATACAGCAGTTCATGCAGCACGAGGCCAGCCGTATCCCAATACGCCTCTTCACTGGTGACAACACCATCAAGATCAAAGACAATGATATTACTCACGATAGTCTCTTCAATCGCTCACGCAGAGTGCGCACATTAGCTGATTCAGCAGCGAAACGATATATCAGGGGTGTCAGATTGATATGTACGGCACCAGCATTACGCAGCAGCGCGACACTCTCTAGCAGTGCGGGAGCCGAGCCGCTTGCCCCAACGACGCCCGAAATAGTATAGCGCCCAGGCTCAACCTCGCCAGGAAGCTCTGAGACAGAGACGCGCAACTCGACACCAGAAGCCAGAGCTTTCAATCGCTCATTAAGGGCTGCACAGGTCTGTTGAATGGCTTCGGCACTTTCACCTTCCATATACGCTGTTAGCAGCGAACGATTTCTGGCCTGCATTCGCGCATCCATCAGTTCTAGCATCGTCTCAACGACACGCAAAGCGACACTATGCTGCTGCAAGAGCCGTGCATTGGCAATCAGGCAGGCTTGTGAACGTAGGACGGTGCCATCTTCAAGCAGCTTGAGATGATTTTCACGGAGCGTCGTTCCCGTCTCGGTCAGATCAACAATCAGATCGGCGGTATCGGTGAGTGGTGCGGCCTCAAGTGCGCCGTGTGGCGAGATAAGCTTGTAGTGCGTGATATTGTGTCGCCGTAGGAAATGACTGGTCAGTTGCGGATACTTGGTGGCAATACGCAGCCCACGCCCCTTATGGGCCTGATAGTAGCCGGACAGGTGCCACAGGTCCGCGCACGAACTGACATCAATCCAGGTTTCCGGTACCGCGACGACGAGCCGACAAGCACCATAGCCCAGATCGCGTTCCAGCACCATCAACTCGTCGTCTTCCTCGTCCTCTTCCATCTCATCGTCACCATAGCCGCGATGCTCGGCCAGAATATCATAGCCCGTGATGCCAATGGTAGCATCGCCATCTTGCACCAGGAGCGGTGCATCGGCGGCACGTTGAAAGACAATCTCAATATCTGGCATACTGCTCATACGCGCTAAATATTGACGCGGATTGCTGCGATTGACCTTCATACCACATTCCGCTAAAAAGCTTAGCGTGGCAGTTTCTAATGCGCCCTTACCAGGCAGAACCAATCGCACTTCACCTTTTGCACTCATTTATGCACGCTCCCCGTCTAGCATCCCGCCCATCGTCTCTAACGCAACAATCTGTTCTTCACCCGTCAAAAGATTGCGCATTGTGACCACATTGAGCCGTTGTTCATCCTCACCAACGATCAGCGCCAACGGTATCTGTTTCTTCACGGCCTGTTTCAAACCAGCACTCAGGCCATGCCCCGTGACATCGACCTCGGTACGCATACCTTGAGAGCGTGCCAGTTGTGCCACCCGCAAGGCATAGGGTACTTCGCGTGCGCTAACTGGAATAACCAGCACTGCACTCAATAGAGGTAACGGTAAGTCTTCGGGGGGTATTATCGTTAGCAGACGTTCAATGCCAAAGGTAAAGCCACAAGCAGATACGTCACGTGAGCTACCCAGGATGCGCAACAGGTGGTCATAGCGTCCACCGCCGCAGAGTTGGGTATCGAAACCATCGTCGTCTTGCGCGTGTATCTCGAAAACCAGCCCCGTGTAGTAACTGACGCCACGTCCCAACGAGAGGTTAAGGATGATCTGCTCGCGTGGTACACCACATTGCTCAACCACCGCTACCAGTTGTCGCAACTCTTGCAGTGGCATCGTATCAAGCTGATAGCGTTCTAACAATTCGCTCAGCGCGTTAAAAACCTCCGGCGGCGGACCTGAGACAGCATGTAAGGCGCGTAGGAACTCAAGCGCATAAAGTATCTGACGGCGCTGCTCGCTACGCTCCATCTTCCACAAAAACCGCTCAACGATCTCGTCGCGCACATTATCATCACCAAAGGAGATACTGATACCGTTGAGCAACGAGGTAATATAATGCATCTCAACTGGTGTAGGCGTCTCCCCGCTCGCTTGACGTTCCGCTTGTTCATCCTGAGCTACCATAGGATACAAAGCTTCGAGTCGCTCCTGAGCTTGCTGTTCACCTGCTTGCGAGCGGCTAATCTGCTCCATCAGACTCAGCAAGAGACGCGCCGCCTGCTCGTCAAGCTGTAAACGCTGAATGAAACCACTGGCAACACCGATATGGCCCAATTCCAGGCGATAGCGCGTGATATGTAGCGTGTTGAGAACCTCACAGGCCAGTTGCAGCATCTCGGCATCCGCCAGCGCGGGCTGACCACCAAAGAGTTCAACGCCGAATTGCGTATGTTGGCGATAGCGGCTGCGCCCAGGCGATTCGTAGCGAAAGATCGGGCCTGCGTATTGAAAACGTAGCGGCAACGGCTGCTGCTGATAATGGTCAAGATACAGGCGACAGACCGAGGCGGTATACTCTGGACGCAAACAGAGGTCACGGTGATGCAGGCGAAAAGCATAGAGCTTCTGCCACAACTCCTGCCCGAAACTGGCCTGAAACAGATCGCTACGTTCCAGCACAGGCGTATCAACCATCGCGTAACCCGCTCGTGCCAGCAACGATTCGAGCCGCTCTATGAGCCAGCGATGATGTAGATGCATGTCCGGTAAGACATCGTACATCCCTCGCAATCGCTCAACACGCTTCTTCATAAAATTCGTTCTATCCTCTTCTATACAACACCTTGCGATGCCGGAACAATTTCTGAGCGCACAATCATAGTGCCAACGCCCTGATCGGTAAACAGTTCACGTAACAACACATGCGGCTCGCGTCCATCCACGATATGCACACGTGGCACAGCCGCCAAGGCATCCAGGCAGGCCGAGACTTTAGGAATCATACCCCCAGTAATCACACCCTCGGCGATGAGCTGTTTGGCTCCTGCTTCGCTCAGTTCAGAGATGAGCGAACCATCGGCGCGGCAGATGCCTTTGACATTGCTTAGAAAAATCAATTTCTCAGCATCGAGTGCGCCCGCTAGATGCGCGGCCACCAGGTCGGCATTGATATTCAGGCATGTGCCATCAGGACCAATGCCCAATGGCGCAACGACAGGAATGTATTTCTGCTCGATCAGCGC
>JAJZEJ010000667.1 GCA_021828635.1 Chloroflexota bacterium | reverse complement strand
CATGTCTTGTCGGTTTGGGAGAAGTATTGGTATAATGAAAATGTGTCTACAGGTGGCTTCTCAAGCCTGTGCGGGCTGCTTTGTTTGTTATTGTTGGGAAGATGTGGATAGGGATAAACTGCTTCCCCTGATAATCTCGACAACATAGCGGTGCTATGATAAGATATAGCTCAATGTTGATTGTCAACCCTGGATGGAGAATTACATGCGCTCCCTGTTACTGGCAACCACGAATCAGCATAAAGTAGAGGAATTGCGGACAATATTTGCTGATCTTCCCTGGCAACTGCTTTCGCTCAATGATCTGCACATTGATATGGATGTTGAGGAGACAGGCACGACATTTCAGGAGAACTCGGAACTAAAGGCACGGGCCTATGCGCAGGCAGCGGGAATGCTCGTGCTAGCTGAAGATTCTGGTTTGGAGATCGATGCGCTGAATGGAGAGCCTGGCGTTTATTCGGCGCGTTTCCTCGGCGCGGATACTCCATACGCCCAACGCTTCAACTATATCCTGGCTCATATGCGCAATGTACTACCACCAGAAAGACGCACCGCCCGTTTTCATAGTGTCATCACATTGGCCGAACCATCAGGTTATCATCGTTCAGTTGAAGGGGTGATCGAGGGGATCATCGCCGATGAGCCACGTGGCAACAACGGGTTTGGCTACGATCCCATCTTTTTTGTGCCAGCATTTGGTATGACCACAGCTGAAATGTTAGCTGAACAGAAAAATTCGATTAGTCATCGTGGGCTGGCGGCTCTCAAAGCACGCAAATTGCTCGAAGGCTGGCCACAATCTCCGCCCTCCCATGCTTGAGCTTTTACTAAAATCGTCGGGATACACTGGAGAGATATAGGACTACTATGGCGAAAAAGCCGCCGATTCGTATTGCCCTGGACCTGGAAACGACAGGTTTACATGCTGAACAGGATACTATCCTGGAAGTCGCCGCGATCAAATTTCAGGGAGATCATGTCCTTGATACATTTGAGTCTTTCGTGACCCCTGGGCGTGCTGTCCCTTTTCGCGTGCAACGTCTCACCGGTATCACACCCGATCTGCTAGCTGGCGCACCGCATTTCGATACTATCGCACACGGGTTGCAGGAATTTCTCGGCGATTTTCCGATTGTAGGGCATAGTATCCCGTTCGATGCTGGCTTTCTACGGCGGCGTGGTTTGGCGCGTAGCAATCCTCTGGTTGATACTTTTGAATTGGCTACAGTTCTTCTCCCCTCATTAAGCAGTTATAACCTGGGACAGGTAGCTGAGACGTTAGGTGTGCATGTGCCGGAAGACAGGCATCGGGCGATGGTTGATACTGTGCTGGCGATGAAGGTCTTCCTGGTGCTACATCAGCGTCTCCAGAACGTCGATATTGCGCTATTGAAAGACCTGGCGAACCTTGATGCGCCACGTTCTTGGCCGCTACTGCATTTCTTCCGTCAGGAGTTGCGTGAACGTCAGGAGCAGGACGGGCTGCATGGCTCATTAGCGCGTGGGAGCCTGGGCGACCGTTTTGCCGCGCAGTTGGGCATGGACCCGCGTGTCCTATCGTTTGCCATTGCTCAGCAAGCTGAGACATCCGCACCCAGTACAGAAGTTGCTGTTTCCCCTACCTTAGAAGAAATTCAGCAGATGCAGGAGACCATTGAGGTTATTCCCGAACCAGTCGAGCAGGAAGAGCAAGCACAAACGCAGCCACAGGAACCGTATAGCTATCAAATGGCACGGACAGCAATCCACAATGCGCTAGAACAGCAGTCACCTTTGTTGTTAGAAGTCATGGTGGGTAATAGCGATTATGCACCGGCGTTATTGCCCGCGCTGGAATGGCTGATGACGACGATGGTCGAGACGCCGGAGGCGCAGCCGCGTCGGCTCGTGGTTGCCTGTGCCACGCCGCAGCAGGCACGCCGCCTAATTGATACTGTTTTGCCACGTTTGCAGGCCACGCTCAAAAGTGCTTTCTCTATCGCCTATCTGGCTGAGCATGGTGGCTATCTCTGCACACATCGTTGGTTTGGATCTGCCTTGCGTCGCACGAGTGGCGAATTGACGGCTGAGCAGGCGCGTGGTCTGGCGAAGCTAGCACTCTGGGCGCAGCAGACACAGACAGGCGAGAAGCGCGAACTAACGCTTTTATTGCAAGAGGCAACAGCCTGGGAACGTATCTGTTCCGGCGTAGAGCGCATCCCTTCGGCTGATGAGCATTCTGGCACGGCCTATGATCGTTGTACCTATCGGCGTAAGGGCTATTGTTTTGTCAGTCGTGCCGAAGAGCGCGTCAACAACGCGCAGATTGTGATTACAACGCACGCCGGACTGTTTGATGATCTCTCCTCATCCCACTCCTTGCTCACTGCTATTCCTCATCGTCTCGTGCTTGATGCTGATCTGCTGGAAGATGAGAATGCACGCTGGAATAGCGGCGAATTAGAGTGTGTGGGTCTGTTACGTTTGCTAGATACGCTAGGGACGGAACTGGCTGATGGCCGCTATCAGGGTCTGCTGGCTCTGGCAGCGCCTTCACTGCGCGAACATGGCCCTGGTGGCCTCTCGACTACGCCAACGATTGCCAAAGCAGACCTGGATGCACGCATGTTAACCTGGTTCCAGACCTTGCAGCAGACGCGCAGTGCGGTTGAAAATCTCTTCACCTCTTTTGAGCGGCTGTTGGAGGAATTTTCGCAGCAGGGTACAAATAATAAGGGACGAGGACAAGGACGAGGACATGGCACTCGTGCCAATGAGAGAACCGACCAACCATTACGTCTCTCTAGCCAGATACGCACATTGAGTAGTTGGACTGATACTGAACGTGCCTGGCAACAGGTTGTACAGCGTCTCCATGCCGCGATTGATCTGGCTCACGAGGCCGAAAAAACTATTTTGACAGCACAGCGTGGACGCCAGCGAGCTGATAGCGGCAGTAGCGAAGAGAGTTCGGTAGCTTCAGAACTGGCAACAGTTGCGCAACAATTACGGGAACAGAAGCGACTTGGGCAGCAGGCATTATCACTGAACGGGAGCGATAGTGTGTATTGGTTACGTCTTCCTCCTCTGTTGCCTTCGATGGCGCAACGTAACACGGAAGAGACGACTCAAGCACGCCCACTAGAAGCATTGCCGGTACTCTATACGCAGCTTGTGCATACCTCTTCGCAATTGAAGCGTTTTTTGCTAGATAATACTTCTTGTACTATCTTTGCTGGTACCGCACTGTCTGTAGATACGTCGTTCTTGTTCAGCCGTAATCGTTTGGGGTTAGCGCATGAGGCGTGTCCCGCACTTTCGGTTATTACTGAGCATCACGAGCAGACATTGTTGTATATTCCAAATGATGTGCCAGAACCAAATACACCACAGTATCAGCGCCATTTAGATGATGCGTTATTGCAACTGGCGACAACGCTAGAGGGACAGATGGCGATACTCTTTACTTCCCACGCGGCGTTGCGCAGTTCTTATGCGACGATCAAGCCGATATTAGAAACGCGCGGGATTTTGGTGTTAGGGCAAGGGATTGATGGTTCGCCGCGCCAACTCTGGCAGATATTTCAGCACCAGGAGCGCGTAATTGTGCTGGGAACAGGCAGTTTCTGGGATGGCATCGACGAGATGGCACAAACGCCGTCATGCCTGTTTATCGCACGTCTGCCGATGCCAGTATTGAACGATCCACCATTGGCGGCTCGTGCAGAACAGTACTCTGACCAGTTACACCAATTCACCGTGCCAGTTGCCTCTTTACGCATTCGGCGCACACTCAATAAATTGTTGTGGAGTGATAGCAAGCGCAATTCGGTGGTACTGTTTGATCGGCGCGTGGTCTCTAAAGACTATGGGTCGATGGTGATGAACAGCTTGCCGCGCTGTTCGCAACGACAAGCTGCCGTTTCACATATGCCCGAAACGGTCCTGGACTGGCTAACGGGTACGGGCGCGTGGGAATCGTAGGGGTGTGATTCATCACGCCCTTAAAGCCTTTTTAACGTCGTGATAACCTTAAATACGTCGTCCATTTCAGCCCTCCGTGCCGTTGCATTGCACTATAAAGGGTAGCAGCAACGATACCAATCAGAAGCAGCAAGGGACTGATCAGAATGAGAATTGGCAACGGGGGCATGAGCCACGCTGCTCCCAGAACCGCGAAGATAGCAATAAAATAACCGGCAGGCGTGTGGACTTCATCCATGAAACCTCATCCTCCTCATCCTCCTCACATCATCAACTCACTTAGCGTTATCTAGCGTCATCTAGCGTCATCTAGCGTCATCTAGCGTCATCCAGCGTCATCCGGCGATGACAACTCCA
>JAJZEJ010000001.1 GCA_021828635.1 Chloroflexota bacterium | reverse complement strand
GATGACGTTGTGATGGAAATGCCTGGCGCAGATAGGACGAAAGCAAGAGATGGCGTAGCAGTGCCACCGTGTGCCGGTTCGTGTTACTGATCTGCCAGCGACGGGGCATAACAGGAAAATCGGCGGACGAATCTATAAACGTTGCGGGAAAGGTTGTCGGTGTTGGCCCCTTGCCCATTACCTCTTGCGCCATCGCATCCTCTTGCTCAATGGCTTCCCAGGCGCGTTGCCAGCGCGTCACCCACTCCTCTGGCAGCTTCTCAGGTATCTGTTGCTCGGACATCTCGGCCCAAACCATGCTCCATGCACGCGGCACGACGCGGTAGAGATCATAGCCACCACCGCCCAGTGCGACCCAGCGCCCGTTACAATATTCGTGCGCCAGCTTGTGAGCAGCTTTCACCTGGGCCTGAATGCCACGCATAGTCAGGCTCAGATGCGTCAGCGGATCCCAGGAATGGGTATCACAGCCATGTTGCGAAATAATCACATCGGGCGCGAAGGATGTCACGAGGGGCAAAAGAAGAGCATCAATGCACTCGATGTACGAATCATCTTCCGTAAATGGCTCCAGAGGCAGATTCACCGAATAGCCGCGCCCTGAGCCTTTGCCGAGTTCCAGCACATCGCCGGTGCCGGGGAAGAGATAGCGTCCGGTTTCATGAATGGAGATCGTCATCACACGTGGGTCGTCATAGAAGACACGCTGCACGCCATCACCATGATGAGCATCGAAATCAATATACAGCACTTTCGCCTCGCTGGCTTGCAACACATGCGCAATAGCTACTGCCGCATCGTTATACACGCAAAAGCCCGATGCGCGTTCTGCCCAAGCATGATGCAGACCACCACTGGGATGAAAGACGTGTAAAGGGCGCTCCTCCTCAGTGGCAAAACTGCCGCCCTCTGGCAAACCCATCACGGCACTGAGCGCGACCAGCGTGCCGCCCGCAATACGCGCCGAGACCTCGTGCATACCAGGCAGTGGAGGCGTATCGCCATCACCAAAGCCATACTGCAAGGCCAGTTGTGCGCGTACTTTGCGTTCACCATCATCGGCAATTTCTTCATCGGGTACACTAAGCTGCTGCACCGCCGCGACATAATCAGACGTATGCACCAGATGCAATTCTTCGAGCGTGGCCGGACGTGGTACCAGGCGCGTCTGTGTCCGCTCACGCTGCCACAAGCCACTCTTTTCAAGTAGCTCAAGCAGGGCCACAATGCGGTTTGGTTGCATGGGGTGATGCTCACCAAAGTTATACTTGAGTTCTTCAGAGTCAAACATGAGCCTTGTATTAGGCATAACTATTACCCTCCGGTAGTGGGGCTGCAAACGAATAATGAATGCCCGCCTCTTTCAAGCGCGTGAGCAGTGGTGCAGGATTAATCGTACCGAGGCGCAGCGTTGCAGAACGCGGCACCGTATTGCCGATGGGAGCCACGATAATGCTGCGAATCGGCGTATGCAGTTCCGAAGCCAAACGCAACGTCTCCGCCAGAGGATGCATATCACCAAGCGGCAAAGCGATCTCCAATTGCATTCCTGGCTCGAAAGCACCGAGTGAGCGGGCCAGCGCCATTAACAGGTCGCTGCGCGTAATCAATCCCACCAGAATCATCTTGTTTTCCGCTTCAGCCTGCTCGCTCTGTTCAGTTTGCTCGTATTCTACGACAGGCAAATAGTTTAGCCCGCGCTCAACCAGGATTTGCGCTGCCGCTGCCACGCTGGTCGTCGGTGCGACCCGCATCAAGGCGCGATGCATAACCTCTGAGACACGCCTCTCCTGCCAGGGTCGGCCTAGCGCATCGCTGGAAGAGCCTTGCTTGGCAACCGCTGCGGCCACATCGATATCCTGCGCCGTCAACATACCCTCTAAGAATCGTATAGTACGCTTCGTACCATAGGGCGTCTCTGGCGTTGCTGGCACATATCTGGTATGCGCTACTGGCAAATGATGAACTTGATATTGCCGCAACAGACTGGCGGCATGGCCCAGTGTATCGTCCGGCTCTACCGTCGTCAATTTAGTTGACATCACATCTTGCGCAATGATAATGTTTTCCTACTCCGCGCCCGTCAGATGAGTTGATGCATCCAACCATCCCGTAGGGACGTGATTTATCACGTCCGAATCCATTCTTCATGTCGAGCGCATAAATCAATCTAGCTTGGAATCGCGTTTATTCAACATTACCACACGATTCAGTGGTTCGGACGTGATAAATCACGTCCCTACAGGTATGGTTACTCGTAGTAAGTCTTCTCACAAAATGATAGCATATAAATAATGACGTTTCTCAGAATACTTTCGGATCTGGTTCACTTTTGGTGATCCCGCTCACTTGTCGTAGATGACCATTTACTAAATAAAAAGTTCTTTCAGTCTGCTACAAGAGAGATCGACTCACATGATTGGTTACACATTTTAAAAGTACCTCTTGCAATAAAATATGGATTTGATTTTCAGAGCATGTTTTGTCATGCGCTACGGTAGCTCTGTGAGGCCAAAAGAGCAAGATAGAAGAAGTTTTGTTCGAGTTCGCATGCTATACTTCTCAACGGGTGCAACTCGACTTCTCACAGACCAAGTGACCAGAGCTGCGTCACTGAACAATTGAAAAGAGTTCTCACTACTCGCGTTGCGTAGCCACGCGACATCACCATAGGAGATAGTGAACCCATGAGAAAACTCTATGTCCTCACTTTCCTCACCCTTGATGGCGTCATGCAGTCAGACGATGGCCCGGAGGTAGACCCCAGCGGCGGCTTCACGTATGGCGGGTGGTCTACGCCGTACTTTGACGACTTTCTGGAGCAGACTCTGGCCGAGCATCAGAGCGCACCGTTTGACTTCGTGTTAGGCCGAAAGACCTATGAACAATTTGCGGCCTTCTGGCCGTATCAAACCAGTGAGACCTTCCCCCTGGCGCAGCGAATCAATCACGCCAGGAAATATGTCGCCTCAACCACTCTCCAGAAGCTTGACTGGAACAATTCAACGCTTCTACAGGGCGATGTGGTTCAGGCGATCCAACAGCTCAAGCAGCAAGATGGGCCGGTTTTACAAGTCAGCGGTAGCAGTCACTTCCTCCAGACATTGCTCTCGCATGATCTGGTAGACGAGCTGTACTTGTACATCTGCCCGATCACGCTGGGTATAGGCAAGCGAGTGTTTGGCGAAGGCACTATTGCGGCAGCCTTCAGCTTGCGCGACGTGAAAGCATCGCCGCACGGTGTCGTCATCGCTACCTATGAGCGGGCGGGCGACGTGCAAACCGGTTAGCGTGCCACGAGATTACGAAGTCTTACAGGTGACTCATACTTCTTTTACTCTCTAAAAGACCTCTCATCCTTGTGAGAGGTCTAATGTACTGCTTATCTCATAGCTGAGAATTAGCGGAATAGCTGAATGATGCAGTAGAGTGTGGCGAAGGCCAGCAGGATACCATAGCTTCCCACCATGATGCGTGAGGCTTCAATGGTGCCAGTCAGGGTACGCGGGCGAAAACTACGCATCGAGAGCCGGATACCCACGATTAGAATACCTATGAGCATGAGGAAGTTGACAATCTTCACCTCCAGGGTGCCACTGAAAATGCTATATGTTACGACGAATGAACCAAACGACAACAAAGCTCCAGCGATAGCCAAAGCCGCAAATCCCATAAAAAGTCCCTCGTCAAATGAGCGAAAACAGAGCCTCGGCGTGGCCCGTAACAAGATAATCAGGCCGCCAACATAAGCAACCAGGCTTACGATTGTCCATAACGCATACTGCATTGCATTCTCATCCCCAAGAAAATTCGCGTGCATTGTTCAACAACACGCGCCCTTGTGTCTCTTCCGTCATAAAGACATAGACGCTCGATGGCATACTGGTATCCAATACATCCATATTTTGCAGAGCAAAGGCTTTGCTATCAGAGCGCCAGAAGACTGGCCCAACCGCCCCTGGCGTGTACTGCTGTGTCGCCGCTGGATTTGCCAGCGTCGCGCTATACGGTCCTAACTGCGCAACAGCCTTGCTCGCATGTGAGGCCGAAGCTATCACCGTCTGGCTATCCGGCCCCCAGGTCAGTTGCAAATCCTGGCTCAGAAAAGTCGTTGATGCCTGGCTAAAAAGCGATGTTGTGGTGCCATTCTGCATATTCATCGCCTGCACTGCACCGACAACCGAACCATTATTATTCGCCGCCACAATTATCTGTGACACGATTTGCTGGCCGTCAGATGACACCGGACGAGATCGCCAAGGCGAAGCAAATCCTGATCGACATCATGAACGCACGGAATGCTCCGGCTGTGAGCGCCACGGTAGATCCATCTCCGCCGCCGGCGCCGA
>JAJZEJ010000463.1 GCA_021828635.1 Chloroflexota bacterium | reverse complement strand
CAAGCAGCGACGAATCGCTGCTTGCCCGTTTTGCCAATTATACAATTAACTAACGCATATTCCCCAAAATGGAGCGACCGATAACGATGCGCTGAATCTGGTTCGTACCCTCAAAGATCTGTGCAACTTTGACATCACGCATATAGCGTTCAACCGGATAATCGCGCACATAACCCGCGCCGCCGAGTATCTGCACCGCATTGGTTGTGATCTCCATCGCGCTGTCAGTAGCAAAACATTTAGCCATCGAGGCATACATGCCAGCATTTTGACCACTATCGAGCTTGTAAGCCGCCTCATAGACGAGCAGGCGGGCAGCCTCAATCTTGATTGCCATATCGGCTAGCATAAACTGAATGGCTTGGAAGGTTGCGATGGGCTGGCTAAATTGCTCACGCTCACGGGCATAGTTCCGTGCAGTTTCAAAGGCAGCCTGCGCCACGCCAACGGCGATTGCGCCAATATTGACGCGCCCACCAGCCAGCGAGGCCAGTGCGATCTTGTAGCCCTGTCCCTCCTCGCCGATGCGCCACATAGCTGGAATGACACATTGCTCGAAGATCAGTTCGCGCGTGGGCGAGGAGTGCAGACCCATTTTGCGCTCGATCTTGCCGAACGAGAAACCGGCTGTACCCTTCTCAACAACAAAACAGGAGATGCCTCCGGCGCGTTTGCCATCAGCAGTACGGGCCATCACCAGATAAATATCGGCCTCACCGCCATTTGTGACCCACATTTTCGAGCCATTGAGGACATAACTATCGCCATCGCGTTCGGCCCGACATTGCAGGCTGGCGGCATCCGAACCGGCGGATGATTCGCTCAAAGAGAACGCACCCAGCAATTGACCAGAGGCCAGGCGCGGCACCCAGCGTTCGCGCTGCTCAGTATTGCCGAAGTGAGCTATTGAACCTGTAACCATGTTATGCACGGATAGTCCTACCGCCGTCGCCATCTCGCCCTTTGCCAGCTCTTCGTAGGCGATAGCGGCACTCAGGCGGCTCACCTGCGCTCCGCCCAACGCTTCTGGCGTGGTCATGCCCAGCAGCCCCAGCTCGGTCATTTTATGATACACATCACGTGGAAAATAGTCGTGTTCATCCCAATATTCTGCGTGGGGAGCCATCTCCTGTGCCGCGAACTGGCGCACGGTGTCGCGGATAGCAAGCTGCTCCTCATCGAGATCAAACTGCACAATGCTACTCCTTTGCTGCTCTCAACCCTTATATAAAACCGTAGGGGTGTGATGAATCACGCCCTGCTCGATTGGCGAAATGCTATCCAGAGCTACCAGGGCGTGATTTATCACACCCCTACGGTGACATATCTCTTAATAGAGGTAACATAGAGAGGGCATGATGCGCAAGGTTACGAAATTTTAGACACTCTGACACTCTGACACTCTCAGCATATTGACATATACTGGCTGCCTATGCTAACATGAAGTCATGAGAGATCAAAAATCCTGGATGATTCACCGCAACCGGAACAGAAAAACAAGCCACTTCGCCGCGTAAGCCCGGCACAGATGCTTACGCGGCAGAGTGTGGTGCCACCCAACACGTGTGATCCGCGCTGGTGCTTTTTTGCCAGTACAGATTTCTCTTGCCACACTCTCCCTCTTCTTGTATCATACGCCTCTCCTCATGTGTAGCCGGGTACTCGCCGTTTCCATGCTAGCGCCCCGGCTCTTTTTATTTTCTAGAAGTGAACTGCCTCGGCGCGGCATGTGAGACACCTGCATTTTCTTTAACCCTGGTACATACCCGTCATATGCTTTTTAAGATAGGGAAAAACACATGTCAACTAACACCGATAATGCAACAGATGAACAACAACTTCTCTCCTCCAGTCGGGTGAAATCGCTGTGGCACAACCGTGATTATCTGCTCCTATGGGGTGGGCAAGCGTTTTCTGATATTGGGGGTGCGGTCTCAGAACTTGCCTTTCCGCTGCTGGTGCTGGCTGTTACACATTCTCCGGCGCAAGCAGGCTTTGTCGCAGCACTGCGTGCGCTACCAGCCGCGCTGTTTAGCTTGCTTGCGGGTGTGCTGGTGGATCGCTGGAACCGCAAGCTGGTTATGCTTGTGTGTGACACAGGGCGAGCTTTGATCCTTGCCAGCATTCCTCTTGCTTATATGCTTGGATGCCTGACTATCTGGCAACTATCACTGGTCGCTTTCCTTGAAGGTACCTTGATGATGACGTTCACACTCGCAAAGACGGTTGCTCTTCCACAGGTAGTTACGCGGACACAACTCTCAACTGCCATTGCGCAAGAGGAGTTTGTTGAAGGTACTACAACACTATTGGGTCCATCACTCTCTGGTATCTTGTACACGCTAGGCGCAGTATTCCCATTTCTCACGGATGCCATTTCTTATCTCATCTCTCTCGTGACCCTGATGTTGATTCGCACACCATTTCAACGAGAACACACGTCAACCAGGCGTAACGTATGGGCAGAAATCGGCTCTGGTGTATTCTGGGTGTGGCATCAACCCTTCATTCTTACTATGACGTTGTTGATGGGTGCGGGAGCGTTTGTTTCCTCCAGCAACACGTTACTGATTATCATCCTGGCGCAACAAGACCATGCTTCTGCGGTGGTGATTGGCTTGATCTTTGCAGCAGGTGGTGTCGGAGCAATTTTAGGTTCGTGGCTTTCTCCTCGCCTGGAACATCGCCTGACAGTTGGGCAGTCTATCCTCCTGTGTCGCTGGTACCGTATGCTGAGCTTGCCTTTGTATGCACTTGTGCCTTTTCCTCTTATGCTTGGCGCACTTGAATTTGGTGCCGGCTTTGTTGACCCAATTGAGGATGTACCCTACTTTAGTCATCGACTGAAACTGATTCCTGACGAACTCAAAGGCAGGGTAATAAGCGCCTGCCGACTTGCCCCAGCTATAATGCGCCCATTGGGACTGGCCTTGACGGGCATCTTGATTCAGCGCATTGGTATCTTCCCCACCATCTGGCTAGCGTGGGTCTGGCTGCTGGTAATCACAGTAATCGTGACAGTCATCCCACAAGTGCGCCGCGAACGCTCTCATTATCATTAATATAATGACCATTCTACCGCATTATACATAAGCACTGGGGCGAATAACGATAGTGCCATCCTCACTACTAGAAGCAATGCGCAACTGATCGGTATTGTGCGTCCATGTCACCCCTGTGATTGGCGCGATATGCTCGTTATAGGTTGCCAGATTTTCGCCATTGGCAGGATTCCAGACTTGCACTGTGTAATCCGCATTCCCACTGCCACCGGAGATAATTGACTGTGCGTCAGAAGACCATGCCAGCGTTGCTATAGGCCCGTGATGCCCATGATACTGCGTGACGATCTTTCCACTCTGGCTATCCCAGATATAGGCAACGCCATTCGCGCCTGCGAAGGCCAACCGTGTGTTCTCGCGTGGTGAAAATTCTACAGTAGAGAGGGTACCGGCATGAGCCGGATATTGTTGAATCGTCTTACCGGTCATCGGATTCCATATATGCACTTTGCCATCCAGACCAACAGAGGCAATCTGCGTGCCATCAGGCGACCAGGAAACAGCATAGACTGGGCCGACATGACCGCTATAAGTGGCGACGGTAATTAGCTGCAAGTAAACGCTATTAGTATCAACCAGATACTGCGAGATAACCACCGTGCCATCATCGCTAGCCGACGCTAGATAGGTACCATCGGGCGACCAGTGTAGTGCATTAATTGTCTGTTGATGGAAGGTGCTATCGCTCTCCGCCCACAGCGTATAGACGTAAACTGTTCCGGTGACATCACCGGTCGCAAGTGCTGGTTCTTGAGTAGCAAATGACGATCCAGCAGATGACCAGGCAACTGCCTTGACGGTATTGGCAACTGAAGCAGACGGCATAAAAGCAGAAGATGGCAGGTTCCGATAGGCATCGCCGTCGAAAAGATGGATGGTGTTGTTAGCAGTAGCTACAGCGACTTGATCCAGCATATCGAGCGCGGGCAACCAATCCATCGCATAGATAGGGCTTCCAGCATGATAGGTCACGACATTACCTTTGGTAGAGAAATTTGGCGTTGGCGGTACTACTTGTTGCCCTGCACTTGGAGGCGGAGAAACAACATCAGGCGGTGAATGCGGCGCGAAAATCAGCAGGTCGCTACCAAAGAGGCCGAGAGCCAGCGTGACGGACGCGGCACCGGCAATGACAGAACGGCGCGAGATGCCCTTGCGCCTGGGCTTTGCCGTTTGTGACACTGATGCGGACGTGGGTGAAGGCGGTAGACCAAGTTGAAGTTGCGCTTGTTGCAGGGTGGGAGCATGCACAGACCAATCGGCGGGCGGCGGTGGTGGCAAGCGGCTGATA
>JAJZEJ010000033.1 GCA_021828635.1 Chloroflexota bacterium | reverse complement strand
GTGTCGCTAATAATCAGCCGACCTCCTGGCTTGAGGACACGCATCCATTCTCTCATGGCTTGTGGTAGCTGCGGAAAATGGTGAGCGGCATAGCGACAGGCGATGCACTCGACACCCGCGTCGGCAAGAGGGAGCGCCAGAGCATCGGCTTTGAGAAAGCTCACATTGGTGATATGGCGTTCATGTGCAAGTTGACGCGCTGTTTCAAGCATGGGTTCAGTAATATCAACCGCGATAACTTCCTGAGCATGGGGTGCGAGCGCAAAGGCTGTGTGTCCTGCTCCTGTAGCGAGGTCTACGACGCACTCCTGACCTGTCAGCTTCGCGGCTTCGACCAGCCATTGCAGGTCTGGCCCATTGGCGTGAACCGTGCTGGTGGCGTAAGCATGGGCTGTCGCACCGAAACGTTGCTGCACGAGCGTTGTCGGTTCATGCGTATTAGCTTGTTGTGGATGGCTCTGAGAATTGATGTCTGACATCTTGTAGTCCCTTCTATCTGAGAACATATGCGGTCGGTTAAATACCAGATCAGTATGTTCATCACTTCTATAACAAGAGTATAATGTGGTAGAGGTGATATGTCTAATGCTTTTTTTTCTTAGAGATGATAACGAACTAACATCATCTTTCTCTTCTTTTCTGAAAGCAGTAAGGAACCGGTATGGAACTGCGCCAACTGACCTATTTTCTCGCGGCTGCTCAGACGCAAAATTTTCGTAATGTCTCTACTCACATTTATTATCAGAAAACTGGAATAAGCTTTTCTATCTATTACACAAGATAATTAAGTGGTCTAGGTAAAAAGGGTCAATAATTTGTATGCATGGATGAGTTGTGTTACAGTATACTTGGTACTCTTGGGTAGGCTCTACGATAGTTTTGAAAAACACTTATATTGCAATGAAGCCGAGATGGTATCGTCTAGCTGGTCCAGAGAATATTTCATCACAAAGGGGGTATTATATGGGTAGGTGGCAGCTTATTAGTCGGAGTAACGTACTCCACATGCTGGCTATTTTTACTGTTATACTTGTGGCACTGAGTGCCTGTACATCACAATCTTCGATTAACACGAATGTAAGCGGGACTCCGATTACGATTGGTATTTCGCTCTCATCTTCAGGCCAGTTTGCGGAGGATGGGCAAGCATCGGAGCAAGGCTATCAACTTTGGGCTAATATGGTCAATCAAAATGGAGGACTGCTCGGTCGCCCGGTTCAACTGATTATTCTGCATGATGATAGCACTCCGAATAAAGTTACTGCTAACTATACACAGTTGATTACTGTTGATCATGTCAATCTCGTTTTTGGGCCGTTTTCCACTTTGCTGACAATCCCAGCGGCACAGGTGGCGCGAAAATACGGTTATGCAATGGTAGAGGGGTCGGGTGGTGGTCCCTCGGTTTTCGCGCAGGGACTCAATAATGTATTTGATGTTTCGCTGCCGGTTGACCAGAATCTGGCAAGCTTTGCTCTCTATGTGCTTTCGCTTCCTAAAGCTGAGCGCCCCACAACTGCTGCCTATGTGACTGAGGATGATCCGTTTACGCAGCCGCAAGTAACCATAGCACAAAATCTGTTAGAGCAAGGAGGAGTTACTACTGTCTATAGCAAGGTTTATTCTAGTAGCACAACGGGTTTTACTCCTATCGCCGATAGTATTATTGCGTCAGGTGCGCAGATTGTGGTGGGTGGCACATTCCTTGCTGATATTACGGCCTTCATCCAGCGGTTTAAGCAAGAAAACTACAATCCTAAAATGATTGTAGCCACGGCTGGTCCCGACCAGGGCAGCGCCTTTGTGAAAGCAGTGGGTGGCCAAATTTATACACAAGGTATTATGGTGCCAAATGGCTGGTACCCCCAGGTCAATAATTTCCAGAACGCGCAAATGGTCCAGGCTTATCTGGCAAAATATGGAGGTACGGCTGGCAACATTAATGCAGATGTCGCGGAGTCGTTCTCTGTTGGGCAAGTAATGGAGCAGGCCATTACAAAGATGCATACGTTAAATAATACCACGCTGATTCATGAATTGCACTCAGATATTTTCAATAGTGTGCAGGGGTCAGTGCAATTTGATAGCACAGGACAGAACACATTGGCCTTAGCCTACCTGTTCCAGTGGCAAAGTGGCTCACTCATACCTGTGTATCCCGATGAGATAGCGGCGGCTAATCCGCAGTTCAGGCCATCACAGTGGTGATAGAGCCTGTAGACCAGCTCATACTCTGGTGATGCTCCACCACACCAGGAAGGGACAGACGGCACAATGTTTAAGGGATTGAATAACATTCCGATATTCCGCCGCATTTTTATCGCGTTTGCGGTGGCGACAATCATTCCTGCTATTGTCGTTATATTGCTTGGCTCCTTTTATCTCAACGCGATTAATGTACGCGACCAGGCTGTACAAGCCAGCTTTGCGGCGCAGAGTACGGCGTATCAACAGCAGGCCAGCCTGCAACGCATGAACGCCTTTTTGCAAGCGTATCTTGCTCAGGTGTTTGCTAGTAATAGCGTTGGTGATCCCTCGATGGGTGCCTCCGCGCAATTGATCGGTCGAGAAATTAAGGACCGAGAAGTGACCTTTGGCTTAACCCTGACCAGTTACCAGCAGAATTACTCGGTAGCTACCTCTAGCAATATGAGTGGTATTCGTAGTATTCTGCTGAGCGATGACCCTAATACCAATATGATTCAGCAGCAGCAACAGGTTCTGAATGAAGTTATTCAGAAGCAATGGCCGACGTATCAGCAGTATCAAGACCAGGAGTTAGCTATTCTCCAGAGCTTGCAGAGTGCTGCTGCGCAACACACACCAATTACTCAATCATATCCCCAAGCCTACGCGACGCTCTTTCAGGCCGACCGGGCATTTCTCGACTTGAATAACAGCTGGCAGAGCCTCGTCACAGTAGCTCAGAATATGGGCGAGATTGTCACCGCTGTTGGCCCTTCGCAAACTAACCCAATTGTCTTTGCTACCGCTATTGCATTGCTCTGTACCATCCTGATTGTTATAGCAGTTGGTACGGTGATCAATTTTACAATCACACAACCCCTACGCTATCTGGCAGCATTAACGCGGCGTATCACCAGAGGCGATACCAGTGCGCGTGCGAATATTGGGGGCAAAGACGAAATCCACCAGGTTGCCATTCTCATGAATGCTATGCTCGATAATGTGGTACAACTCGCTCAAGAGGCCCAGTCACGTCATGCTGTTCTGCAAGCACAGATTGAGAAGCTCATGAGTGAAGTGAGCGGCGTTGGTGAAGGCGATCTGCGTGTGCAAGCCGAAGTCTCGCTCAGTGATCTCGGTGTTCTCGCTGACTGCATCAACTACATGATTGAAGAACTGAATGGACTCATTGTACGTGTGAAAGGCGTTTCACGAGAAGTGAAAAATTCCACGTTGCTGACAGCTCGGCGCATGGCTCAACTGGTGAGAACGGCTGACGTACAGATTCGTCAAATTGGTGAAGCAGCGGTAGAAGTCGAGCGTATGGCTGACGCCAGCCGTAACGTGGCCGAACGCGCTGAGCGCCTGTATAAGATGACGGCTGAAGCTCGCCAGAGTGTGGATAGTGGGCGTGAAACGGTCCACCAGACAGTCGCAGGTATTGGTCATATTCAAGGAACTGTCCAGGCTACCGCCGAAAAAGTGCTGGCATTGGATGAACGTTCGCAAGAGATCAATGAAATCGTAACAGTCATCGATGGTATCGCGCACCAGACGAATCGTTTAGCTCTGGACGCCTCCGTGCAAGCGGCGATGGCGGGCGAGAATGGCAAAGGCTTTGCCGCCGTTGCGACAGACATTCGCCGTTTGGCCGAACTTTCTAAAGAGCAGGTAAATATGATCTCCCAGGTTGTGCGTAGCGTTCGTGAAGGCATTAGCTCCGCAGCCGCATCGATGCGCGAGACAACCTATGAGACCACTGTTGATGCCAAACTGGCACAAGAAGCTGGCACTGCCCTTGAGTCGATCTTCTCGGTTGTTGAACAGCAAGCCAACGAAGTGGATGCGATCAACCGCGCGGCTGTGCAGCAGCTACAATCATCCAGTGCTGTTGTGCATATTATGCAAGGTGTTTCCGAATCAACGCAGCAGAGTAGTGTCAGTACACGCGAAACATCGGAGCAGATGGGCTATCTGGCTCGCGTGGCGGAACATCTGCTGGCCTCTGTTGAAGCCTTCAAAGTGCGAGAGGAAAGTGAGCGATTGGCCTTTAATGCAAGGAACAGTATGGAGCAGCAGGTCCAGGTAACGCCAGCAAACAGGCAATACGTACTCAATACACCTGCTATCGCTAATACGCCTCCTATGCAAATAGGTAGTGGTAACGGCAACGGC
>JAJZEJ010000544.1 GCA_021828635.1 Chloroflexota bacterium | reverse complement strand
AAGTGGGCACGTTGAGTTTCTTCTCAGCACACAGAATAAGGGCCGCCGGGAGTACTGCCCTGGCCTGCTCGTCATCAGGCACCCATCCTTGCTGCACCGTGTGCGCGATGCCTTGCGGCATATACTGCCCATGAGCGGTAATAGCGGCTAAGCATGATAAAATTCTGGCTCCCGTATGGGCAACAGCCTCGGCACGCAAATCATAGGCCGCAATATCGTCAAGCGCCAGCAGTGGCAGACAGACCTGAAAGGCTTCTAGCGGCGTTACTTCGGCCAGATGACAACGGATGTGCTGATAGCGCGTGAGCATATTTTCCACGGGCAAGCGTGTGAACAGGTCACTGGCTTGCGAGATATCACCTGTCCAGATCAGAGCTGCTACTTGTTCGACCGAGTGTGTTGTGGCGAGGGTCAGCGCATCGTGACCGCGATAATAGAAATGGTCATTGGTAATCATAGTGATGGCAGATTCCATCACGGGCGTTCCCGCCTGCATCGCGCCTGCCGCCACTTTGTCGGGATGATGATATTCTCCCTTGCGTTTCTTGAGGCGTTGCACATCTTCTAATGGATACCAGCGAGTGCGTTTCTGCCCGCCGTTTGTCTCTGAGCGAATCAGCCCCCGACTAACATAAGCATAGAGCGTCTCCAGGCTGATTCCTAGCTCAGTGGCAGCCTCGTGAGCCGTCAGGTAGCGATTCTTTTCCATAACATATGCTTTCGAGAAGATGTAAGGACCGATTCATCGCGTTCGTCCCGTTGTTCGTGTCGGGTGCGTGGAACAACATGGTTTGTGTGCGCATTGGCCCATGTTGGTTCGACAAGGGACGGCGGACGCGATGAATCGGTCCCTACACCACAATTGTACAAGCTTTATCTCATATAACATACAACACATTGATAGCCAAAATCAAGATAATGTGTTGCTAAGGTCTACATACTTGTGGATGATTTTGGTAAGGACCGGTTCACGGTGTCTGTGCGTGGGCGTGACGATGCTTGGGCCATACGGGCGCGGTGAACCAGCCCCTACACATTGATTCTATCAATCAAGATTGACAAGCGGTGTCTTTTCATGTTACAACCTTGTTAAGATGATGAGGTATGAAAGCTTTTAGATAGACAATGGAGTAGCTATGATGGATGAGCAGAAGGGACCATTGAGCGGATTTCGGGTGCTAGAATTGGGCAACTTGATTGCCGCTCCCTATGCTGGTCGCCTTTTCGCAGAGTTTGGGGCCGAGGTAATCAAAGTTGAACGCCCACGAACGGGTGATGAACTGCGTCAGTGGCGGCGTGTGCGTGGCGATACCTCGTTGTTCTGGTCTTTGCAGGCACGTAACAAAAAGTCAATCACGCTGGATTTGCGTACTGTACAGGGACAAGATATCGCCCTCCAACTGGTATCGCATGTCGATGTGGTGCTGGAAAATTTTCGCCCAGGAACGCTAGAGAAGTGGAATCTAAGCTATGAGGCGATCAAAGCCGTCAATCCAGACCTTATTTTTGTGCGCATCTCTGGCTACGGCCAAAGCGGCCCCTACCGCGACCGCACCGGTTTTGGCGGCATCGCCGAGGCAATGGGCGGCTTGCGTCACCTGACCGGTTATCCCGACCGACCGCCAACGCGCATCGGCATCAGCCTGGGCGATTCGCTTGCTGGCATGTTTGGTGTGATTGGTGCGTTAATGGCTCTGCTGTGCCGTGAACATCAGCGCCTGCAAGCGCAGACAGATGCTTCTCATAGTGGCGAGCAGACCCTATCAGGCTATGGACAGGTGGTAGATGTTGCCTTGTATGAAGCTGTTTTTGCCGTTACCGAGTCTCTTCTGCCAGAATATGATGGCTATGATGTGATTCGGCAGCGCACCGGTAACATCTTGCCCGGCTTGACCCCTTCTAATATTTATGCCTGCCAGGAAGGCAAGTGGGTGGTGATTGGTGGCAACGCGGATGGTGTGTTCAAACGGCTGATGCGAGCGATTGGCCGAGCAGATCTGGCGGACGACCCCCATCTAGCCGACAATCCTGGTCGCACGCAGCAACGTGAATTGCTTGATGGTGTCATTGCTGCGTGGACGGCGCAACATACGCTTGATGACGTTATGGCTGTGCTAGTCGAAGCAGGCGTACCGGCAGGACCGATCTATGATGCAGCAGATATTGCTAACGATCCCCATTACAATGCACGCGGTATGATCGAACACCACGAACTTGCTCTTGAGGCCGACGAAACTCGGGTAGTACGTTTCCCTGGCATTATTCCCAGGCTCAGCGAAACGCCCGGCGAAACACAGTGGCTCGGCCCAGCACTTGGCGCACACAATGAAGAGATTTATAGCCACTTGCTGCGTTTCACACCTGAGCAACTTGCCCAATTGCAGCAGGATGGCGTGATCTAACAGCTTGTGATAAACACAAGGAGCTTATAATGAACACAGTTGTGGCAATGCAGATGCCTGAAAAGGTGTTGGTGACGGATGTTGTTACCCGTGATGGTTTGCAGAACGAAGAGCGCATCCTTGCGACGCACGACAAGGTACGCATTATCGAAGGGTTGGTGCGAGCAGGCGTCACTTCTATTGAGGTTACATCGTTTGTGCATCCCAAAGTTGTACCACAACTGGCCGATGCGGCTGAGGTCTTCGCGCAACTACCACACTATGCAGGGGTAACGTATAGTGCGCTCATCCCCAATATACAGGGCGCACGACGAGCATTGGCGGCGGGCGTGACAGAACTTCATCTTGTCGCCTCGGCGAGCGAGAGTCATAATCGAGCCAATCTAAATCGTGGTACGCAGGCATCGCTTGAGCAGTTGGCAGAAGTCTGTGCCTATGTCTCCCGTGAAAATCCCTCGACTGTTATGATCGCTAGCATTGCGACGGCCTTCCATTGTCCCTTTGAGGGTCGCACCTCACTAGAGCGCGTCTATTGGATGATTGAAGCGTTTGTTGGCATGGGCATACGGCGCATAAATCTGGCGGACACCGATGGAGCTACCAACCCGCTCCAAGTCTGGCAAACCATTAGCGCGGTCAAAGCACGTTTTCCAGAGGTCACGTGGAGCCTCCATTTGCACAATACACGTGGTATGGCGTTGGCGAACGCGCTGGCAGGGTTACAGGCGGGTATTACTCAATTCGATGCCTCGCTAGGTGGCATTGGCGGTTGTCCTTTCGCGCCAGGGGCGACCGGCAACGTCTCGACTGAAGACCTTGTGCATATGCTGCATGAAATGGGCATTAGAACCGGTATTAACTTTGATGTGTTATTGCTAGAAGGCAAGCAGCTAACGACGCTTGTCGGCCACGAACTGGCCTCTCACGTTGCCAGAGCGGGTACATCAAACCGGCTTCATACATTGGAAGGTAGCAGAAGAGCAACCACAGAGCGTCCATTGGTGTAGGGACCGATTTATCTGTTAAACAGTAGTATCATGCCCCTATGGGTTCACATCAAAATTGCACAGTACTAAGCTCTTTCGGCGTCATTTCTCAAAAGATCGTGTACAAGATTGGCGACAAGTGTGGGCAACTCCACCTGTTGGGCGGTCTTTTTGAAGAGGCCAACATCTTTCAGAGGTATCGCATTCTGGCTAAAAGGTGCAGTTTGCTCGGCAATCCTCTTGCCATAGCTCTGATAGATGGGAGCGGAAAACAAGGTTTGTGTCAGCATATCGGCTACTGCCTCCTGACAGAATTATCTTCCGAACATGACGTTAACGTCATGTTCGGAAGAAAAAAATTTAGTGTTGTTCTCTTTCCTCAATCCAACGCTCGAAGCGTTCGATATTGGCCTCTAAGTCAGCACGGAACTGCTGTAACGCCCCTATCTTCTGCTTTGTCTCAGTGAGATGTTGGCGCAGGATAGTGAGGACTTTCTGTTTTGGTTGTATTCCACTAGGATCAGTGAAATAGAGGTCGATAACGTCACGTATTTCATCCAGGCTGAGTCCAAGCTTCTTTAATTGGTCAATTTTGCGCAGACGAGCAAGCGTTTCCTCGGTGTAGTAGTGCTGACCGTGGCCTTCACGCTCACCCCGTGGGAGCAGTCCAATACTCTCGTAGTAGCGAACGGTGCGCGGTGTGACCTCAGCTCGTTGTGTCAAATCACCGATGCGCATGCGCTCATTCATCGCTCACCCTTTCCCAAATGTTACGTTAACGTCATGTTGTTATGATATAACCTTAGCGAGGTTTTGCCAAGAGCTTTAAGTGAACAGGGCAAGGTCTGTGAATTATTGGTACAGAGCAAGCAGGGCGACCGCAAGGGTCCGCCCCTACTATGATGCAATACCGCTTCTACTCGTTTTCATAGTAGGGGCGGACCCTTGCGGTCGCCCTGCCTTCCTTATCCAAG
>JAJZEJ010000307.1 GCA_021828635.1 Chloroflexota bacterium | reverse complement strand
TTGCGAGGAGTGGGTGTGAATATTGCAGCATGATGCACTCGTAATCATCCTTCTTTTTGGAGGTAGTTGCCAGCGCATTGGGTAAATCATTCTCAAGGTTATCTAACTTTATTGCATGTATTGCGCGTTTTGCGCTATCAGGTCGAGGTTTATAGTGAATGTGAGCTTCAGGTTCCTCACCCCCAAAGATCACAGTTGGCACGTTTTGTAGTGAGGCTGGATAGAGTGGTAGTAACTCTTTTTCTAGTAATGCGTTGATAATTTCTCGCCTCTCACTGTAATTTGTGCCTGTGAAGAGAAGAGTGAGCTGGCTATCGCGTAATGCCCTGATTTGTTGCGCCAATTCATCAGGTAGGTCCGCTAGAGCCTGATTCGCGGTGATGGAGCGCAGGTGTTCCATTGTTACGAGTAATTGATTGACTTGGCGCTGATGACCGTGTAACGCTTTGTGGGTGAAGATTTGTGTCATAGATAGTCCTCCCTGTATGCAATGCGTATACTAAACACGTCACAAAATTACCGTGGAGTGGGGGGTAACTCCGCGATTAAGTGCCATAGATAAGTATGCCAGAAAGTTGATGAGACTTCGATAGCGGAATCTATCAGTTACTTATCATATTTTTAAAGACGTTAGTTGCCACGTAAGATCATATACAAATGTATGTTAGCTTATTGCGTCATGCGGTTATATATTTGTTTATAGCTCCGCACTATCCATCCAGATTGTGACCGGCCCTGAGTTGATGATTGCTACATCCATGTGTGTGCCGAAGATGCCACCTTCGACGGTCAGATGATAGGTGCGCAAAACCTCTTTGAAGCGTTCAACCAATGGCGCAGCGATGGCGGGCGCAGCGGCATGAATAAAGCTAGGACGGCGGCCCTTACGAATATCGGCGTAAAGCGTAAATTGAGAGACGACGAGTAATGCGCCTTGCACATCCAGCAGTGAGCGGTTCATCTTGCCTTCATCATCCTCGAAGACGCGCAGATGCACGATCTTCTCGGTGAGTTGCTTGATTTGTGCCTCACCATCGTCCTGACCGATGCCGAGTAGCACGAGGAAACCGTGTCCAATCTGACCGACGACCTGTCCTTCAACCGTCACACTGGCCTGGCTTACGCGCTGCACTAAGGCTCTCATAAATCCTCATGCTCTCCGTCTAGCTGGATGATTGTATGAGGAAGTATAACATATATGTTAGCCCTTGCATATGGTGATTTCTTAACCGGTTTCAGGTGTGCAAATGTTTTTTGCGAAGGCAACTAATATGAGGCTATCATCCATGCATAGAGGAGTTTGAGCCGCTTGTAGGGGTGACTCATCCTCGCACGTCAGGAGATTGCAGCTTCGCAACGTTCTATCCCATTGTCTGTATTCATCTGGGATTGGCCTCAATATCCCACGGGTTGCGCAACGAGCTTTATCTGAGCAGCGATTTGGCTTGAGAGCGTTCTTCGCTGCTCTCCCGTTTACATAATGCAGAGGTATTTGCGATCCCTTGACAGCAAAAAAATCGGAGCATTGAACGAGCCTGTGAAGACACCTCAGCACAAAAGTGCATCTTGTTGCGCAACCCGTGGGAAGATGTTATTGCCACGTTGAAACAATGGGAGCGATTGGGGGCTGAGCGCATATTTGTTTAAGCGTAATGGTTAGGATTTTCGGTACTCAAACCCTTAGCAATGGCAATATTGAGCAGGTTATTATCGGCGCAGACAAAAACAGGGGAAGCTACTTTGCTGACAACTGTTTCGCTGCGTAATTCAAGAACACAAGCAAGCTGTACAGCATCGTAAGCGCGTAATTTGTGGGAACGGCATAGATCGCCAGCAGTAGTATATATGGCAGTCGTGACAGGCCAGATAATGTAGGCGTCCTGACTATCCTGCCTAAATCTCTTGATGAGAGCATTACGTTCCTCGTCAGCAATATTCTGTTCGCGGGCTTTGCGACATATAGTGGCTACTACTTCAACTAAAGTAGCTTGTGCAATATAGAGGAAGTGTGCTTGCTCCAAGCCGCAGAGTGTAACAACCCAGGTATGTCCCTGTTCAGGGAAGTATCGCTTGACGATAGCGGATGTATCTAAAAAGTAGCTTCCCATCAAAATGGCCCTCTATCCTCAATAACCATTTCTGAAGCTGGCTTTCCACCTGCAAAAACTCTAGCAAGTCTTTCTCGCTCGGTGCGCTCCTCTGCTGTCAAAGGTTGTCGCTCAGGTAAATTTAACACTTTCCCTTCACGATATAATCGCTTTGCCAGTTCATATTCTGCCGATTGCTGTATATCTTGGGGAACTGATCGTAGATGTTGTATCAGGTCGTGAAGAAGCATTTCGGGCCGCTTTCCACTTTTTGCGGCCTCTGCGGCAAGCAGCGCATATTCCTGGTCACTCAAGTGTATGGTCATCTGGTACGCCATGAGAAACCCCCTGGTTCAAAGCCTGAAAGTTAGTCCTTAATAAAGCTACTTATACAGTATATACTCTGGTGGAATCGGTCTACCCTGCCTATCCGTCTGTGCCGCCACCGCGACGGCAATAGAGAATTGGGCTAGGTCGGCCATGCTGACATCGAAGGCGCTGATGCCGAGCAGTTCGGCGCGTTCTCTGGCTTTGCCATGCAAGCGCACAGTGGGACGCCCACTGCGAATCTGCACAATCTCCATCTCGCGCCAGGCCACGCCGTGCAAACCCGTTCCTAACGCCTTGCTGATGGCTTCTTTAGCGGCAAAACGCCCTGCTAAGCGCGTCACTTTGCCCCGACACTGGCGCACCTCTAGCTCGGTGAAGACGCGCCGCAGAAAGCGTTCACCGTGTTTCTCGTAGACTTTGCGCACACGCTCAACCTCGATAATGTCGATGCCGACGGCGATATTAACGCCTTGCGGTGACAGTAGGGGCGCGGGAAGACCAGCCACACCCATCGGACCAAAGAGCCAGTCCGGCACAGCTTCGCCTGCACGCCGAACAAGCGGGGTAAAGAGCAATGGCTGATCTTCGTCCATGTGTTTATGCCTCTCCTGTAATCGCCGGTATGTCGCCTTCTACGTTGACGTGTCCAGTGGTATCACCGGCAGGTAGCACGGAAGGGGCTGGCCCCGTGCCACGACCCATCGCACGATAGATGAAGCCAAGCCGATTCATTTCGGCGGGATCGTAAATATTGCGCCCGTCGATGAGTACGGGCCGATGCATCTGCAAGCGAATTTGCTGCATATTGAGCGCCTTGAACTCGTTCCATTGCGTCACAATCACGAGCGCGTCGGCATTTTCAGCCACGGCGTAGGCATCGTCGCAGAATGTTACCTGCTCCATGCGCGTGCCATTGCGTTCGAGTGTTTCGCGGCCTGTCTCGCGTGCTACAGGATCGTAGACCTGCACCTGTGCGCCCTGACTCGTGACCCAATGAATGATGTCCACCGAGGGAGCCTCGCGCATATCGTCGGTGTTGGGTTTGAAGGCCAATCCTAACACGCCAATCGTCGTGCCACGCAACGAACCAAGAATGTTGGTGAGCTTGGTGACAATGAGTTGGCGCTGATCATGATTGATGTCCATCACCGCGTGCAGTAACTGTGGGTGCAAACCTGCCTCAGCCGCCATATGCGCTAATGCACGAACGTCTTTAGGAAAACAATTATGGCTAATCAGCCCGGACGACGCGATCAGCGTGCCGGTGCTGGTCTCCATGCTATAGACGGTCGTTTCAACGTCTTTATGCTCAACCTGGCGCACAGCAAGCGTGGCGAAACCATCAAAGCGTTTGTAGCCGTGAGGCTGAATATGGCGCTGATAGCCTGCTAAAACGCTGTCGATCTGGGCGCGACGTTTACCGCCAAAGGCGTCTTTGAGCATCGCAATCTGCTCATAGCCACTAACGCGCAGAATGTAGGCTTCGCGGGTCGATTTATTCATCCAGCGTGTACGAATAGAAGGAATGACCCCAACGGTTTGCAGAAGCAATGTCATACCATCGGCCAGTGCTTTGCTGACGGTCGCGTATTCCAACATCAGGTTTTGTCCATCCTGAACTGTTGTGACAGCTCCATCACCGCTAAATGCGCCGCGAATTAACTCCATGCGTAACTCTGCTGGTACATTAAAGACCATGCGCGGCAACGCCTTATCTTCTGAGCGTATGCCACAGCGTAGAATGTCACGCAGCAGCCAGGCGAAGATGCGTGAAGAGACAACGGTGGTGAGTGCATGCGTGCTGTTACGCTCAATAAATTTGAGACCCCAACGACGCAGAATACGCTGCACATCCGCAATGTATTCCAGTTCTTGCTCATGGAAGCTGAAACCGATGCGCTCACGCACAGCATCGGCTCGTCCCGTCTCTTGCGAGATATAGCCCTCAGCCAGATAGTAGCCGC
>JAJZEJ010000695.1 GCA_021828635.1 Chloroflexota bacterium | reverse complement strand
GCGCAACAGCACACGAAAACGCCGCAAGATCAGGCCGCCGTTGCCTTTAGCATGGGTAAACTGGCCGAGGTGCAGGATAATCCACAGGGGGCGCTCAGTTTCTATCAGCGTGCCTCACAGCTTGATTCCAAATTACCGGAGGTCTGGACCTATCTGGGCAATACACAAAGTGTGCTGGGACAAAAAGCGCAGGCCATCAAGAGCTACCATCGTTCGATTGATGAAGGCACAGAAAATCCTGATGCCTATGTCGAACTGGCTGCCATCTACATTGAGCAAGAGAAGATTGACAAAGCACGCGAGATTCTGGAAGACGCGCTACACATCTTCCCCGATGAAGCCAACCTCTATGCTATCTTCGCCATGCTGGAATTGCAAAGCGGCAATATGCGTCACGCCGAAGAGTATCTGGCAATGGCCGAAGAGATCGATCCAGAAGATTCCGTTGTACTAGATACGCGCCTTGTTTTTGATAACGTCAAGGCACAACAACGTGCGGCCAAGCCCAAACCCAAGAACAATCCACCGAAAAAGCATAAAAGATGATTGAACAAGAACAGGTCATCACCTATCACACCATCACACTCAGCTCACTGACTCGCTCTGGCGAGGCAGTGGCCGAGATTGTCATACAGGACGAAGCAGGCGAGCCATACACGCAGATATTACACGTTCCCGCCGGTCTGCCAGGAGAACGTGTCACCTTTGCGGTCGAGGCTGCGCCTGCACCACGCCCTGGTAGGCATCGCCGTCGCTGGAAACCGCGCCCGCCACGCATCTGGATTACTGAAATCCATGAATCATCGCCGTTGCGGGTTGCTACTCCGTGTCCCGTTTTCGGCATTTGTGGCGGCTGTCAACTTCAACATATGCACTATGATGCGCAACTTACCTGGAAACAGGAGATAGTCTCACAGCTTTTACGTGATAGTGGCAATTTCACTGAGCCGCCGATACTGCCAACGGTAGCTTGTGATAATCCCTGGCACTATCGTAACCACATGCGTTTTTCGGTCAATCGCCATGGTCAAGCGGGATTGACAGCCACGGGTACACATCGCGTCCTGCCGCTCGTCGATTGTTCGATTGCGCACGAGCAGATCAATCAGGCACTCAGTCTCGTCAACCAGCGCAACAATCCTAAACCACAGGTATTGATGCGCTGCGGCACGGCTATGCACCAAATGCTGATTCAGCCAGAACAACCACCAGAGGTAGTACAACAACTGACTGAGGCTGGTATCACGCTCTGCACGGATACAATGGAAGAGCAACTAGGTGGCGAGACGTTCCGCATCCGTCCAAGCTCGTTCTTCCAGACCAACACCGCGCAGGCTGAGAAGATGACCCAGATGGTGTTGCATGGACTACTCTCTTCTTCTGATGGCATAGCAACACCAGAACAGCGACAACCATTGACGGTTGTGGATGCCTACTGCGGTGTCGGCACCTTCGCACTCTTGCTTTCGCGGCATGTCGAGCGCGTCATTGCTATTGAGGAATCGGCCAGCGCGATTAAAGATGCGCAATGGAATATGCGTCATGTCGAGAATGTCGAAATTCTCAAGGGCAAGGTAGAAGATGTACTACCCAATTTGGCGATGCCGCTGGATGGCTTTGTCATAGACCCACCACGGGCAGGCTGCCAGATGACGGTACTGGAAACGCTCTTGAAGCGTCCTGTCAAACGCATCGTCTACGTGTCGTGCGAACCCTCAACGCTGGCACGCGATCTCGACATTCTTTGTCATCGACAATCAACTTATCGCCTGCTTTCTGTGCAACCGCTCGATATGTTTCCACACACGGCCCACATTGAATGCGTAGCGATTCTGGAGCATAGCACGTTATGAGTAGTTTGTTACCCTTCTTGCTTGCCTCTGCCTCACCACGTCGCCGTCAGATCATCACACAACTTGGTCTACCCTACACGGTTGGTGTCTCGCCCACTGATGAGACGGCGGTACAACAACATTATAACGGACCCGCCGAAGGGCTAGGTGTCTGGACTGCCACACATAAAGCTGTTATGGCGCTGACACTGCCTGAAGCGACCAATCGGCTCGTTGTTACCGCCGATACCACAGTCATCCTCGACAATAAAGAACTGGGTAAACCGCGTGATAAAACTCATGCACGTGAACTATTGCAGGCATTGCGCGGGCGCTGGCACCATGTTGTAACGGGCGTCGTCGCCTGTGCCATGCAGGATGGGCGTGTCGTACTGCATAGCGACAGTTGCAGCACACCGGTTCTGATGCGAACATATAGTGACGAAGAGATTGATGCCTATATCGCCACCGGCGATCCACTCGATAAAGCTGGTGCCTATGGCATTCAGCATCCGCAATTTCAACCTACCGAACGCATCGACGGCTGCTATCTCAATGTCGTAGGGTTGCCGCTCTGCACGTTGGTCGCACTGCTAGCCAAATTTGATATCTATTCCGTCACGCAGCCAGAAGTTGCAGAGGGGACATGTCCCTGGTGCAAAAATCGGTTGACATATTCAGTGTAGACATATATACTATTTCTGCCTATGAGGTTGTTGGGAATAGTACACAGACAATCCCTTTCCTCGATCCGTTTTGAGGATACTGCAAATGGTCAAATCGATGCCTGCACTATCAGCAACGCCGCTAACTCGTGGTCGCTATGCTCCTAGCCCAACCGGGGACCTGCACGTAGGCAACCTGCGAACCGCCCTGCTGGCTTGGTTGTTTAGTCGGGTACAGGGCGGTCAGTTCGTGCTGCGCGTGGAAGACCTGGATCGCCCACGTACACGTCCAGGGGCGACTGAGTGCATGCTAACTGATATACGCTGGCTCGGCCTGGATTGGGATGAAGGGCCGGATTGTGGTGGGCCATACGCTCCCTACACACAAAGCGAGCGCACAGAGATATACCGATATTATCTCAAGCAATTGCAAGAACGTGGTCTGCTCTATCCCTGCTATTGCAGTCGGGCAGAGATTGCGCAAGCTGCCAGCGCACCACAACAGGGTGAGGACAGTTCGCGCTATCCCGGTACTTGCCGCCATCTCAGCGCAGCTCAATGTCGTTCATATGAGGTACGTGGTCGCCGCCCCTCGCTACGCCTGCGCGTCGATGATGAGCGCGTAATCTCTTTCAACGACGAAATTGCTGGGCCAATCACGCAACAAGTCCAGCAGACCGTTGGCGATTTTATCCTCTATCGGGCCGATGGCATCTTTGCCTACCAGTTCGCCGTCGTCATTGATGATGCGCTCATGCACATCAATCAAGTGGTACGTGGCGTTGATCTACTCTCCTCAACCGCACGCCAGATACTGCTCTATGAAATTCTCGGTTTTCCCGTTCCACGCTTCGCCCATGTGCCACTGATGCTAGATGAGCAAGGCAAGCGTATGGCAAAACGCGCTCGGAGCATGGGACTGGAGCCATTGCGCACTGCTAGTCTCTCACCCGCACAGATCATAGGCCAACTCGCCGCCAGTTGTGGGGTACTATCACAACCAGAGCCAATTCCCCCAAAGGAGCTAGTACAACGTCTGCAAGAGCAACCGTATGATATAATGCGCTCAACATTGAAGGAACATTTGTAGTAGATTATTGGGCATAGAGCTAGGTGGATTGCAGGGTGTATAAGGAGGTATCATTGCCCCTGTAAGGATTCGTTTCGCCGTATGTTTTTCTCGTTACATCTCAGCAACGCTACCGGAGCATGGATAACACAGACGATGAGCCTGACATTAGAGATAGTACTTACCATCGTAACAGTCCTGGTCACATTGGCAGTTGGCTTACTTCTGCGCCGCCAGGCTGTCCGCCGTCTCCATCACACTATTCTTGATAACTGGATTATTCAGACGCTCGGCGTTCTAATTGTGCTAGTGCCATTTATCATTGATGCACTCGTCATTCCAATTATCTGGCATCCATCCGTCATCTTCTCCTATTGGGGAACCATGCGGGACCAATTTATCCCCAAAAATATTAATTTGCCAAGTCTTGTCGGCAATATTTCACTAACTGTAGTAATGATCGCATTAGGCGTTGGAGCCGCCCGTACAATACAGGCACTCACCCTGCGCGGCCTGAACAATAATCGCATCGACATCAATACCCGTACCCTGGTCGGACGCATCTTCTACATTCTCACACTCACATTGGTTGTCTTCTGGATACTCTCCTTCTGGAATATCTCCCTCGGCGTACCCGTCGCTGCCCTCAGCGTTGTCACGGTCGCCGTTACTTTTTCTATTCAAGATATCTTGAAAGACCTGGTCTGCGGCTTCTATATTCTGATCGAGCGCCCTTTTCATATCGGCGACCAGATCAGCACGACAAGCGCGGTTGCGGTACCCTATACGGGAGTTGTCGAGGATGTTCGACTACGTG
>JAJZEJ010000520.1 GCA_021828635.1 Chloroflexota bacterium | reverse complement strand
CCCAACCCGTTGCTCACAGAAACTAAAATTCCCGATGCGACACCAGGCATAGTTTCTATGTATGCATTAGGTGATGAGCAGGCACTTCTCTCAAAACTTCGTTATAACCGTTTGATTGATACTTTTACAGGTATCACATGCTATTCTCTACAAAATCACCTATGTACAACTATTGCTGGTATTGGACAGGTTGAAACTGATGAAATATACGTGGGAGTAGACCGAAGAGGCGCACAGTATGTTATTCCACTGCAAGCAAAAGGCGGCAACGACAAAATCGGCATTGTTCAAATCGAGCAAGATGTAGCTCTTTGCGCCGAAAAATTCTCTGCACTCATCTGCAAGCCAATTGCTGCACAGTTTATTGGCGAGAACCGTATAGCACTCTTTGAATTTGAGCAAAACGATGAGGGCATAAAACTCTACCGAGAACAACACTACAGACTAGTCTCTCCAGAAGAGATGACCGACACTGATTTACAAACGTATCGCCAGAGATCGTTAGAGGGACCAAGTAGCTAACCCTCCAACACCTCCCACACGCGGCAACCCGTCTCGGTATCTTCCACTAGCACAGTGTGCGGCTGACGCAGGAGCCAGCTCACTGCCATGAGATCACCTACCGCACCGGAAAAATTGCTGATCCAGGCCAGCAGACCGTAAGAGGCCAGAACGGGGGCGATTATTGTGAAAATGATGGCTATCAAAGTGATAACGACAAATGGGGCCAAGCCAATGACGATATAATAATTGCGTGGAAAGAGCTGATTTCTGGCACTACAATAGAGCGCAAAGGGTAGACGCGCACCATAATAGGGCTTGCCTCCCCACAACATAAAAGCCAGACCATGTACAAGCTCGTGGACGCCCAGAATGAGGATACTGCCGAGAATATTGACACCAACCCAGACCAGTAGCGGCCAACCAGATGCCGTGCCAGAGGTTGCATGGGTCCGAATGAGATACATGGCGATATTCAGACCAACAAAAAAGACCACACCAACGACGAGTAGAAGCAGACTCCATATCGCTAATCGAGTCATACGCTCTGGAGCCAGTAGCTCCAAATCACTGCCCGGCTGTGCGCGTCCTTCATCAAATGCCTGCTGTTGAGCGCGTCTACGGTGTGGATGAAAGCGATCTATGATCTGTAGTGCCATGTTTTACCTCTCGACGATGTGCTATAGTACAAGGTATCACGATTATCTATAAGCTATTACTTCGCTTGCACAGAAAAGTTGCAGAGCGAAAACAGTATCACATGGATACAGGTGTCCAGGGAGCAGACGACATGAGAAAGCGGCAGCCGCGACAAGCCTGGCAATACTTAATCGGCATTTTCGCGGTCTTCTGGGTCGTCTTCGCCATCTTTCTGGTGATTGGCGATATACCTTTCTATATTATAATGCTTGCATTGACAACCATCACGGCTCTTTCAGCACTGGTCGTGGCTCTAGCCTGGGCCTTTCAAAATAATTGGTAAAGGATACTATACTGCATGATCGATCTTTGCTTCTTGGGAACCTGTGGCATGATGCCCTTGCCGGGGCGCTGGCTCTCGTGCGTCTTGCTGCGTTGCGGCGCACATCTCACACTTTTTGATTGTGGCGAAGGCACACAGGTTCCCTGGAAATCATTAGGTTGGGGTTTTCGACAGTTGGGCGCAATCTGCCTAACACACATGCATGCCGACCACGTCGCGGGCTTGCCGGGCGTTCTCTTCATGGTCGCGCACGCCGGTCGTACCGAACCACTAGATATTTATGGCCCCGTTGGCACCACTTATGTCGTAGAGGGACTACGACGGATCGCGGCGGAGCTACCATTCCCGGTACATATTCATGAAATGCGCGGCGGCGAACAGTTTATGCTACCGGGCAATCTCTCTGGCTCGTGCGTAGCAGCAGCACACGGCATTCCCTGTCTGGCCTATCGCGCGGAACTCAAACGCAATGCGGAATTTCAAGTGGAGAAGGCCAGGGCGCTTGGCTTGCCAGTCCAGTACTGGTCACATCTACAACATGGTGAGACGGTCGAATATGATGGTCAAAGTTTCGTGCCTGCCCAGGTACTTGGTGAAGCACGGCGCGGCATCACCCTGACCTTTATCACTGATACACGTCCCACAGTCGCGCTCAGTGCGTTCGCCCACGATACCGATCTACTCATCTGCGAAAGTATGTACGATGACCCGGAAGACCTGCCACTGGCACACGCACACGCACATATGTATGCGGAAGAATCAGCCGGTATCGCCAAAGCGGCCGAGGCTCATGAACTGATTCTCACACATTTCAGTCCAAAAATTCCTGATCCGTCACGGGCAGAAAAAGCGGCACAGCGTGTCTTTCCAAACACACGTGCCGCTCGTGATGGCATGGTTGTGACGCTAGGTTTCTCTTAGCTCGCCTCCGGTAGCTGCTTCGATGTCTCTAAAGGCTTATCTAGAGAGCTATCAGATTGCTCCAATGGGGTAGCAGATGGCTGTTTGAGGAAAAGGTCAAAGAAGCTAATCACACGCTTGATATACGTCTGACGATCATCGAAGTAAGCACCACAGTGTTCGACATGCGGCAATAGCCAGAGTTCTTTAGGCTCGCTCGCCGCTTCATAGAGTAGCAAGGCATCGCGGGGATTGACAACCGTATCACTCAGCCCCTGTATCAACATGATCGGACGCGAAGCAAGCTTATCAATATCGCGCAATGGCTCGACCTGATGAAAATGATAACCAGCACGCAGCCAGAGTACCAGATCAGTAATCCAGTGAAAGATCGAGAAAGGCAGATGGATAGTGCGATAGACGGCATAACCGACCGCGCTTTCATGCGTCGCAAAGGGGCAATCAGCCACCAGCGCCTCGACTTCTGGCGCACGCGCACAGCCCATGATCGAGACCGAGGCTCCCATTGAATAACCAATAGCTCCCAGGCGCGTATGCGGGGCGCGTTCCCGTGCATAGGCTACCGCACCCAAAAAATCATTGATCTCTCGATACCCCAACGTCACTGGCGTGCCGACAATAGCGCCATGTCCATAGTATTCAAAAGCCAGCACATTATAGCCAGCATGCCAGAGTTGGGCGCTCATGCCCAACACATCAGAACGCTGCCCCCGATAACCAGGGCTGATAAGGATTGTCGCCGTCGCATTTGGCGCGGGAATATACCAGCCGCTGACCAGATGATCGCCCTTGAGCGGCGCAAACGCTACCTCCTCGGCGGGAAGACTCAGTTCAAAGGGCGTAAAGGTATAAAGATCAATCACACTTTGCAAGCGTTTCGGTTTTGTCAGCGTCTCAACAATATAAACGGCTACTCCCAGAAAGAAACTGAGAAGGCCCACACTACCACCCAATCCACCAAACACAAGCGATTTCCACGGCAGATGCACCAGCCGGGCATGGTGTGTGCTAGAACGAACTTCAGAGTGTATTTGGGACATAGATGTCGCCAACCTTTCTAGTCCTCGATTGGCAAAAGAGCTAGCTTCTCATAAGAGAGAACACCAACTGTCTCATATTTATGCCCACCATTAAGAGGTTCCTGCATAGGGACATCGTGCCAACCTAAACCCAATCACACACTATGTTACACTTGAAGAGGTTTTTCGTCTTGTGATATGAGAGGCCGAAAAACCTCTCAGGTGAAACCGATAACTCTGTAGATCAGGCTATGAAAGTTTTCTGTGAGGTTCGTCCTTGTAGTGCATCTTTCGTGGTTTTGGCATAAGTAGTGCGTTTTCCGTAGGAAATACGTTCTATTTTGGGGAACTGGAAAACCAGTTCCCCTTTCTTGTGGGCAATTTACACAGGGGTGGTGGGAGCCTTGACCTCAGACTCGAAACCCGTGCGGGCATGACTATCATCACAGAAGGGTTTGTTGCGCGACTGACCACAACGACACAACGTGATCTCGTCCTCGGCAACCTCGAAGGGATTGCCTTCACTATCTAGCAGGATTAACCCCTGTGCGTTCTGAATGTAGAGTGGGCCATCTTTTTCCACGTTGATAATGGGTTTAGTTTCATCGGCCATGCGAAATACTCTCCTTAGGACGCGGTAAACCGGTCCCTACATCAAACTAATTCAATTGGGGGGACAGTAATGGGGCATCACCACTGAGCGGCGATGTCATTGACTTACTGCTCATCCGTTCCTTTTGCAGTATAGCAAACAAAGAACGCTCAATGCAAATATCTCTCTTGTGAACCACGAACCCGCTTTACAAGCCAATTGAAACACCCCTACCACGTAACATCCCCCTCATTGACATTACATCTGACAGCAACAACCTACCTGACACCATTTACTACTCATCTGATGGCGTATTCCCCTCGACTGAGAAGGACTTAAAGACATTATCCATCACCTGCATAGATGCCT
>JAJZEJ010000607.1 GCA_021828635.1 Chloroflexota bacterium | reverse complement strand
TGCGCCAGTGAACAAGTTGCCGATAGGAGTGCTACCCGCGAACACCAACATGTAGACACTCATGACTCTACCACGTAAATGGTCCGGTGTCACGGTCTGCAATGCGGTATTTGCCAGGGCAGAAAATGCTATTTGCGCGAAGCCTACCAAAGCGATCAACACTAACGAGGCATAATAGACCTGTACCAGAGCGAAAACAACAATCATCATACAGAAGACAATCGACCAGAAAAGCATCGGCGCGATGCGTGGCTGCTTACTCTGCCAGGCTAGCCAGAGCGCCGAGACTAGCGAACCAACGCCGAACGCGGCGGAGATGAAGCCAAAGCCGACGGCCCCAACATGCAACATCTCTGTGGCTACCAATGGCAACGTCACATTGAAGTTGATACAGAACAGTGAGATGATGCCGATGACGACAATAATCAGAAAGATTGCCGGTGTCTGTCGGATATACACAAAGCCCTCGCGCAGACTCTTGAATGTACTCTGCTTCTGTGTCGCTACAGCATTTTTCACCATAGCATGGAGTTTTGTGACATCAATGAGCAGCAAGCCAATAATAACAGGAATGAAACTAATGAAGTTGATCAGGAAAAGCGGAGCCACGCCTAACCCGGCAATCACCAAGCCACCGATGCCAGGGCCGACGATACGTGCCATGTTGAAAATGGATGAGTTGAGCGCGATGGCATTTGGCAAGTCCTCACGTCCGACCATCTCTACCACAAAAGCTTGACGTGTGGGCATATCCAGCGAATTTGTAATGCCTAACAGGAGAGCCAGCACCATCACATGCCAGAGTTGCACTGTGTTTGTAAAGACGAGAAGCCAGAGGACAACCGCTTGAAGCATGGCGAAGGTCTGTGTGCCAACCAGGAGATTGCGCTTGGGGAATTTATCCGCGATTACACCGCCGAAGATGGCAAATAGCAGAACGGGTAAGAATTGCAAGGCACCCACTACACCCAGGAGCCAAGCACTATGCGTCATTTCCAGCACCAGCCAGGTCTGACCAATTGACTGCATCCAGGTACCAATGAGTGAGATTAACTGACCCCACCAAAAAAGACTGAAGTTGCGGTGACGCAACGCAGAGAAGGTTCGCAAGAATCCTCTCGGCTGTGCCTGTACCACACCTTCAGAGACAACGCTAACAGCGCGTTGTTTGTCAGGAAGTGTTTGCATAAGCCGAAGATACCACCTTTGAAGAATTTTTAGTTAGCCGCACTACATGACGTTTTTATATTTATATAGATGAAGAATATTATATAATTTTATTCAGATATATCCTGCCGCTGCTGCAAGAGTTCTACGCGAAGACGCTCGTGGCTCTGAAGGCGAGCCATGAGTACGTCTCTCATCTGTTCCAGGCCATGTAACTTCTTCTCGATCAGTTCGAGCTGTGTCTGAATCAATTCATTAGCACGATCTAACTGTACGATCTTGTCATCCGCTTCTGTCAGTTGCTGATAAGCGGCCTTGATCTGCCCGCGCTCATCTTCCGCTTTGAGCAGTGAGCGAATGTCATTGAGAGAAAAGCCAAGCAAATCACGCAATTCCTTGATGCGTATAAGCCGCTCAATATCGTCATTGGCATAACGACGATAGTTGCCTTCAGTACGGTCTGTTGGCCGTAATAGACCAATTTCTTCATAGTAGCGCAGAGCGCGTTTGGTCAAGCCGGTTCGTGTAGCCACCTGTTCGATGGTATAAAACATTGAGTCAGCCTGCACCGCCGTTGGCGGTTGCTCATCAGTTGCGACCATGATATACCTCTCTATAGTAGATGAGAACATGTACAATTCTCTGGGTTATTCCTATTATAGCACAAGTTTAACGTTAACGTCAAAGTGATGCCTAAAAACGTCGGACCCCCGATCACATCAACCCCATGCGGACACGATTGATCGGTCCCTACTTCAACTTTTTGGGATGCCTGCCGTATATCTGGTATGTAACAACACGTGGGACATCCACAGGGAAGAGGCAAGCTTATGGAGGAGTTGCACACAACTGGCAACGCCGATATCAATAGCACACATACAGGCACAACTACGAAGCTGCCCGCCATTGGCGCGGAGCAGGAACAATCGACTGCCCCACATAAGGGTACCACGGCCAAACTTGACCAGAATGAAGATAGTGCCACTGAGCAGGCAACTCCTACCCTACAATTAACGATTATTGATGGCTCACAGGCACAGATTGGGCGAGGCGCTGTACGCATAGACCCTAACGATATGGCACGGCTCGGTTGCCAACCAGGCGATATCGTCATGCTCACGGGGGCGCGTACCACTGCCGCCCGCGTCGTACCAAGCGCATTGATTGATCGCGGGCGCTTCATAATTCAGATGGATAGCCAGGTGCGTCAGAATAGCGCGGCGGGTCTGGGTGAGCGCGTTACACTCCATAAGGCGAATACGCTGACCGCCGAGAAGATTACGCTTCTGCCATTAAACGGCGGTGCGCCATTGCAGGAGAGCGACCTGCTGTATATCAGCCGCTATATCGTCGGGCTACCTGTTACGATTGGCGATCTGCTGCGCGTTAGTATGCCCGGTTCGGCTCAGCGCGATTTTCTGCTGATTAGCACCACTCCAGCAACACCAACCTATACCATTCATCGCGTCAGTGCGGACGGGCAGCCGACCGTTGAGCCGCCGCTACCCACGCCAGCGCCAACTGATATCGAAGCCGTCATCGTCCAGCCCGGTACGCTCATCAAGGCCCAGGCTCGCGGCTCCGCTCATGGCACCCCAGGGCGCGTTGGTTATGAAGATATCGGTGGCCTGGGCAAAGAACTACAGCGCATTCGTGAGATGATCGAATTGCCGCTCAAGTATCCCGCCGTCTTTGACCGCCTGGGTGTTGAGCCGCCAAAGGGTGTGCTACTCTTTGGCCCGCCAGGAACCGGCAAAACGCTGATCGCACGTGTCGTCGCTGCTGAGACGCATGCGGCATTCTTTATTATTAACGGCCCTGAAATCATCAATAAATACTATGGTGAAAGCGAATCGCGCTTACGTACCGTCTTTCAAGAGGCTCAGCGCAAAGCTCCCAGCATTATCTTCATTGATGAACTGGACGCGCTGGCTCCCAAGCGTCCCGAAACTGGTGGCGAGGTGGAGCGGCGCATTGTGGGGCAATTGCTCGCCCTCATGGATGGCATGGCTTCGCGTGGTCAAGTGGTCTTAATCGGTGCAACCAACCAGCCTAACGCGCTTGACCCGGCCATACGTCGTCCAGGCCGCTTCGACCGCGAGATATCCCTGCGCGTTCCCGATGTGCGTGGGCGCACAGAGATACTGCGCATCCATAGCCGTGATGCCGCGCTAGCCGATGACGTGGACCTAGCTCGTTTGGCACAACTAACCCCCGGCTTCGTCGGTGCCGATCTCGAAGCTCTCTGCCGCGAAGCCGCCATGATCGCGCTACGCCGCGTTATGCCGGAAATCGACTATGAGCGTGGCTATATTCCCTATGAAACACTGGTTAATCTCACTATCACAATGGCAGATTTTCAGGCCGCATTGCGTGAGATCGAACCCTCAACCACCCGCGAGGTCTATGTCGAGGTCAGCGAAACCTCGTGGGATGACATCGGTGGGCTGGTTCAAACCAAAGAAATGTTGACGGAAGCGGTTGAATGGCCGCTACGCTTCCCGGAGGTCTATGCCAATGTGAAGGTCGAGCCGCCGCGTGGCGTTTTGTTGGCTGGCCCTCCAGGATCAGGTAAGACGCTGATCGCACGGGCGCTGGCCAATCAATGCGAAGCCAGCTTCATCTCTATTAAGGGGCCGGAACTACTCTCGAAGTGGGTCGGCGAGTCCGAAAAAGGTGTGCGCGAGGTCTTCCGCCATGCCAAGCAGGCCGCGCCATGTATTGTCTTCTTCGATGAACTCGATGCCCTCGCTCCACGCCGTGGCGGCAATGGCGATGGTCATGTCGGCGACCGCGTGATTGCGCAATTGCTGACAGAAATGGATGGCATTGAGGGACGTGAGGGCGTGATCGTGCTGGCCGCTACCAACCGCCCAGAACTGATTGACCCTGCATTGCTACGTCCTGGTCGCTTTGACCTGGTGGTTGAGCTGCAATATCCTAACGATGAAGAGCGCAAGGCCATCTTTGCCGTTCACCTGCGTGGCCGCCCTCTCGCCTCCGATGTAACAATTGAAGAGTTGGGCCGCTTGACACCAGGACGTAGCGGTGCTGACATCGAGGCTATCTGCCGTCGTGCCGCATTACTAGCCTTGCGCGAGTGGATTGCACCTAAATTGCAGATTGGGCGTGTGCAGGTGACTGAGGCAACTGATGATATAAATGAACAATCTTCACTCAAACAAACATCTGGCAATACAGGAGCAACACCGGCAGGA
>JAJZEJ010000092.1 GCA_021828635.1 Chloroflexota bacterium | reverse complement strand
AAACGTCACATCTTCCGTCGCAGCCGCGGTCGCGGCGGCGCTGTAGATCACCCGCGCTTTGAGTCCACGCCTGGGTGTGCCGGTCGGCAATACCAGTGGCGTACCGTGATAGGTTGCCACTTGCGTGGTGGGAGCCTGCAACTGAATAAGGGCATCCGTTGGCATGATCGTTGTATCCTTCCTTCTTACTAGGCAATCTGAATATCGAACAGGCGTCCGATGCTACGGGTGGACGCATTCATGAAACCGACGCCCCAATCAAGCAGGGTACGGTAAATGACGCCGTTATAGATCAGGCCCATGTCCTGCACATTGACGGGATTGAACTGCCAACCGAAGAAGTGGTCGGTACTATAATTCACCGCGTAAATCGAGGTGTAGCCAGGCGACACAGTTGTGCCATCCGTGCCGTTAGCATTCTCAGTGGTCAAAATGACGCGCGTGGCCTGATCGCTTTGGTAGCCAGGATCGCGGATGATCGCGCCCTTATACATCGTTACAGTGCGATTGAACTGATCTTTGGCAATCGAAAAACCACCATTGGTCCCCAGGGTGCGCAGTGCATAGGCGAAGCGACGCTGCATGACCTCATTCATATACAGGATGACGCCACCGCCATCGGGGCTATCGACCGACCACAGGAGCTGATCGAGATACTCCAGGAATTCGTTGGCGGTTGTGACCGTCATGCCCGCATGCGAGAGATTGACGCCGCCTGCATCAATGCTGTTCTCAGGACGAACGCCGTAGGTGCCACCGTTGGTGATGCGATAGCGCAACCCGACGGGCGCTTGTGGGTTGCCAGTCACCGGATCATTCTTAAAAAACTTGTAGTTCATGTCGTAGGTTAGGGCCTTGAGAAAGGCTTCGGCTTGCGTGGCACGTGGATCGGTGATTTGGTTCTCGTCTTCCACCAGGAACTTATCGACATCAATGTAGTTGCGGATGATGTATATCTGCTCCTGGTAGGGCGTTGGTTCCCCTTTGGTGGTCACGCCCTCGGCGTTGAGCGAAGACCAGTTGACGGTTGGCAGATTGCCCTCAAAGCGCACGCCGTTGGCAATCAGCGACCTCTTGTTCGTCAGTGGCACATCCTGCATGATGTTACTGTATAGGATGAGCGAGTACGTGATGGCCCTGACAAGCGGATCATTTGCATTGAGTGCGTAATCCGCCAGACTCAAACTATTGGCTGCAATGGTCATAAACAAAGCTCCTGGTACTACCGCCAGGAGCTTGATACATGCGTGCTATGTGGGTAGGAAGAGAGCATCCTGGCGTGGCTAGCGCCTGTTGTTGCTGCGATAAACATCAGACAGACGCGGTATCTGCCCTGGTGGAAGCGTGGTCGGTGGTTGGATGGTTGAGCGTCCGGGGTTCATGGCCGGAATAGCTGGTGTGCCTGTACCGCCCTGCCCTGCTTGCTGTTGCTGTTGGCCTGCCAGATATGGCTTGGCTTTGAGGAGCGCCTGCAAGACTTTCTCAGCATTCTTGGGTGTGCCGTCATCGTCATACTCTAGCTCCGCCCAGTCGATCAGTTTGGCCGCTGCGTCCGTGTCGATGATGCCGAGTTTGGCTGCTTGCCGTTCCACCTCGTAGCGCACAATGCGTTCTTGCGCCTGGCGTACATAGGTTTCGTGTTGCGCTTGCAAGTCGCCCTGCTGCTTTTTGAGGCGTTCGACTTCGGACAACTGAGCATCTTTCGCCGCTTGTTCCGCGTCCTCGTAGGCTTTCATGCGTTTGCGCAAGTTGGCCGCTTCGGAACGTAGTTTCCGCGCTTCTTCCAGGGAAAATTGTTCTGATTGTCCTTCACCCGCCAGGGGTTCAGGTGGAGTTGTTGCGCCCGCCAGGGGCTGAGGTGTCGTCGTACCGCCGCCCGCCTGGGGCGTTGGAGACGTTGCCGGTGTCGTCGGCGTTGTTGGTTCTGGCATGAGTATACCTCACTCTTTATGGATGTGTCAACAGTGATAAAGGATTGCTTATCATGCTCTTGATAGAAGGCGGTAATTCTTCCTTCATCTGGGCATAGTACGTTTTGAGCTTACGGGCCGCTTGCTTTTTATCGGCTGGCGACACATCTTTCAATCCGCCTCTTGCCCCTGCAAGGGCCGCTACCGCCGCGTGTACCGCGTTGGCGTTGATGTCGCCGTTCGGTTCCTTCACAGGCAATTTGCAAAGCGCCTGCACTTTCGGTTTCCCGTCGGGATTGGTGTCGATAAGGCACGCGGCGCAATATGCATCGGTGTCCTTCCACTGCGATGGTGAGCCGTCCCACGGTGCATTTGAGATAGCCATGAGTATGTCCCTCCTGTACACGTGTTATTCGTTGCGGGCAATCGCCGCATTGGCCCACATCGACGCCTCTTCCAACGCTGTTAGTGCCAGTGATTGCTCACGGGAATACGGCGTATGTTCGACAATGAGTAAGCCTAGTTCTTTGGCCGCGCTCCGGAGCTTCTCGTAGCGCCCCGCTTGGTCGCCTTTGGGCGCATGATAGGTAAAGTTGTGTTCGATGCGCTCTAGCTGTGTGACATTGCGTGCTTGTGACTGTTCTGCCATGTGTTTCTTGCTCCTTATATAATGACTTGAAAATAGACGGATGGCACCATGCTTGTGCCGCCCTGATCGTGGCGTGGATGCTTTTCCAGGTAGCTGATCTGCTGAGAATGTTCGCCGTCTGAACAAAAGCCATAGGCCAGGTGTTGCTTCGGTTTGATGGGCTTGCTGACCGGCTTGGGTTTGTTCTCTTTGAGGCGTTTATCTTTCGATGTGCCTTTTGATGGTTTCCCGCCCATGTGTTTGCCTTTCTCTCTTTGCGAGTGTTACTTTTGTGCTTATAAAATAACCACAAAAGTAACACTCGCATGAATCGGCCCGAGAGGCCGTGTCGCTAGACTGCTTTCTTCTTCTGTCGGCGTTGCGCTTTGGCAAAGGCGCGGCGCTGTGCGCGGTTGGGCCGATAGACCTGCTCCATCGATTTTTTGGCCGCGTTCGGTGGTGTGATGCTGCCAGAAGCGGTCATGACGGGTTCCTCTTCTGGCACGCACTCTATTGTGGTATCAATAGCAATCATCCTTATGCTGCTTTCTTCTTTTGTAATTGCCGTAACGACTTTTCATAAATGGACGATCCCCACTGCGCTGAATGATGGTAGCCCACCATGTCTTGCAGCGAGAAATCGCCTTGCTTCCATCCGGCATACTTTGCGCCCAACACGGTGCGCTGCACACTCTCTGTCTGGCCGCTCAGCCAGTCCTCACCTGATTGGTAGGGTGTCTGGAATGCCACATCAACCGGTACAGGCGACGGGCTACAACGACAATTGACATGGCTATCCATGCTCTCATCGAGCGAATGCAGTGTCCCATCCATCGCTAAGCAGGCGGCACACGTTCGGCCAGACTTGGATGCGCACCACCGCCACTGCCCACACACATCATCGTTGGCCTGGAACGTGGCGAGATTGCCACCGCGATACGACCGGAGCATCTCGGTTCGGGCAATCGTCAGCGCCCGCGTGCGTTCCACCTCTAACGCTTGTTGCAATGAGCGTGCCACGTCGGCGACAGATTCACCGAGCGAGACACCGTTGATGAGCGCCTGTTCAGCATTCGCTGCCGCCTCTGCGCCAAAGCCTGAGAACAGGTCAGCCAGCGGTGAGCCAGCTTGTGTTGCCCCCACGAGCTGCTCTATCGCCGAGGCTGGCGGCGGTGCAAATTGCCAGTTGAGGCCGTTTGGCAGTATTGCCGACAGTTGGGCGAGCGCCGCCTCACGCGCTAGCGTCAAACCGCTCAGTTGGAGCTGTTGCACCGTGATCTGGCTCACTGACCCGTAATGATTCATCTGGCTCGTGATGAACTGCTTGATGGTTGCCAGCCGTCCGTCTTCCATCAGCCACCACAAAGGAATTCCTTCGCCGTCAGCCAGGCGCGTCGCCATCTGCTGATAGAGTCTGGCAAGTTGTGGTTGCAGCGCCGCCTCGGCACGCTGATACGCCTCCGATAAGGCTTGCTCGGCCTCGGTTTCGTGACGTGCCAATTGCGCACGGTAATGGTTGACAACGGTTTGTAGCTGACTGGCAACGGGCATGGTTAGGACACCTCATCCAGATAGGTAATGCGATACGCTCCCCGGTCGCCAAAGTGGTGTTCTAACTCATCCATCGACTCGAAGTAGAGACCATCTGACACGTTGACACCGCCTGATGGTCGCGTCTCGGTGGCAGGCCAGATGACGCCCCATAGCATCCATCGGGTGTGACGTCTGTCTTCGCGGTCTGCCAAGTATCGTCCCTTCGCCTTTGCATGGTCGAACTCCAGTGTGAACAAGCGGGGTGCATCGGTGTGTTTGCGCCTGGTCACTGCACGCGGCACGGGTGGCAGTGCTG
>JAJZEJ010000549.1 GCA_021828635.1 Chloroflexota bacterium | reverse complement strand
CAGCATTGCCGCGCTCTTCGGCTCCGAGAATGACCGTGTAGTCCGACGTACCGGCTATTATCTCTCACTGCTGGCCCTTTTACCTTGCCCTGTTCTGCTGATTAAAGACCTGGGGCGACCCGAACGCTTCCTGAACATGCTGCGTATCTTCAAGTTTCGTTCACCCATGTCGATGGGTACCTGGGGTCTGCTCTCATTTTCGATGTTCAGTGGGCTTACCGCCGTCATTCAAGCCGCACGTGATGGCTTGCTCGGACGCTGGTGGGGCGCACGGCTACTGGCTGGCTTACCCCAAAAGCTGATTGCGCTACCCGGTAGCTTTCTTGCCGTCTTCCTGGGCGGTTACACGGGCGTGCTATTGACAGCAACCAGCGTGCCACTCTGGTCGCGTAGCAAGCTATTAGGTGGCATCTTCGTCACCTCAGCCATCTCGACTGGTACAGCCTTGATCTCACTCGTCCTGCACCTGAGCAACGCGCCCGCAAAGACGCTGCATAAGCTAGCACGCTTGGAGTGGACGGCGATGCTAGTTGAGATGGTGGGACTACTGGCTTTCTTGCGCCAATCCGGGCGTGCGGCGCGTCCACTCGTCGGCACTGGCCCCAATGAGCATGGCCGCACGTTCTGGCGCTTGATGTTCGGCGCTGGCCTGCTGCTCCCCTGGCTGATGCAAACGAGGGTATTACTCGGTGATAAGTGCAACAATAACAGCACGCGGAGCATTATCCTCTCGCTGCTCGTGCTGATTGGCGGCTATTTCTTGCGCCGCACAATGATTGATGCGGGCCACTCATCGAGCAAGGATGCACGCACCACGCTGTGGAATGCACGAAGATAAGAGGATTTTAATATAAACGGAGACGTGGTGACTGGTTCACCACGCCTCTCATTGCGTGAGCAAGCTTCTAGCGGTAAAGAATATGCCACCCACACAGATAATCAGTGCGAAGAGGCCAATCAAGGGCCAGGACATTCTTCTCATGTCGTCGTCATCCTTGTATCAGTCCTTCTCTAAAAACTTCGCTTCACCGAAATTCCCTCTATCATACGCTTACAAGCTTAAACACCTCTCTTGCCACACCTTCTGAAGCAGCTTGTAGCTCAGCAACACAATCCCTTCCTGCTCGATGATCTCACGAGCTTCCTGCGAGATCAGAAAGTCCAAGTCCGTCGAGTGCGCCTGCCAACTCTCCGGTTCGTATGCGTGTATCTCAGGGGTATCCAGAGCAGGATGTGCCGCTCAGTCATTCAATCCAATTGGGAGTTCGTGCAACGTTCTGGCAGACCATGCTGATTTTCCGGCGTTGTCAAGCTTAAAAGTGTCCACCACATTATGTTCGTCGGTAGGTAAGCCCTGACCTCGCAAGGCTTCGCCCGTCGATGGATCAAAGACACGCACAGCCAGACCGTATTCTTTTGCCAGTTTGACGGTCATCTCGAAAATATCTGCCCGGCCACCATTAAACAAACAATGCCAATCCAGATGGGTAGGCTTGAGCGAAGCCGCCAGCACTGCCTCAATCTGCGCCCGGAATTCGACTTCCAGCTCGGAGAGCTTCGCCTGAGCCAAAAATTCGGGGATGCGTTCATAACTGTAGAAAAAGCCAGCCTCATCGATCAGGGATGGCACCTTTCCCCTGGAGGTGAGCGCCCCCCACCGATACAGGGGTACATCGCTGATGACGGTCAAGTGAACGCCGAAGGCAATCTCAGGATGGTCCGAGAGCATCTGCATGGCATGCAATGCCCAGGGACAAGGAACCATCAACGTCGTCGAACTGACCACACCTTCCTTGAGCGAACGCAGAATGCCTTCATTGCACGCATGAGACCTCCCGAAATCATCAGCGTTGATGATCAATAAACGAGCGTCGTCTGGATACCCTAACAAGCGATTAGTTTGGCTGCTCTGTGATTGGGTCATCTTTCCTGTCTCCCTTTTGTACTGCTTTGCGTGCAGTATACCTGTTTTTCTCCTCTCCATCAAGAATTTTTCGTCCAATGGAGACAAAGGTCTTGGCGAGGTTTCATACAGGGCGCGGTGAACCAATCCCTTACCTTCTTCCCCTATTCAGTACCCATACAAGCCCCACCGTGATAATCCCTCCACCAGCCAAACCAAGCATGGTCCAGAGGTAGACCGTGCTGTAGGCAACGTGCGTGATACCCAGGCCGAAGAGTGGGAACAGCACAATCATGGCGGCACTAAACAGGCCAGTTTGTAATGAAAGCACGGTTGCGCGTTGCGCTTCGGGACTGCGCTCATTGATATATGTACTGATAGCCGGATCGAGAATGGCGACCGAGGCTTGCAACAATACCAGATAGCCAAGCAGACTAACGATTGGCTGAGGGATGCTTATCAAGCCAACGCCAACAATCTCTACAGCGACTCCACAGGATACCAACCAGCGTTGCGGAACGTGGCGCATCACAAAGGGCGCACAGGCTGTGAAGAGAAAGTTAGAGAACATGCTGGCAGCCACGATCAGCCCGATAGCCGTCAGGGCAAAACCCAGGCTATGCAGATAAAGCTGGTTGTAAAAGTAGATGGTTTGCCAGCAGCTATCAATCAGGCCACCGATGATTAATAAACCAAGCAGCACGGGTTGTTGAGCAACAGCCTGCAATCCTACAGCAAAGTGCTTCCACGGAGTTGGACGCTGCCGACGCGGCACCTGTTGCTCAGGAATAAAGAGCAGTGGGATGATACTTAGCAGGCAGGCCATACAGCTAAAGATGAAAGGCAGAATGGTCAGCACATGGCCTAGATAGCCGCCCGATGCCGTGCCGATCACCTCCCCGACAGCGCCCACCAGGTACATGCGGCTAATCAGTTTGCTGTAACGCGCTTTCTGTTGCTCTGCGTCGGTAGCACCGGTTAAGCCCCACAGTAGCGCCTGATTTGCACCACCAAGAAAGGCATAGGAGATGCCTGCGAGCGTGAAACTCAAAATCATCATCGGCACCGTTGGCACAAGGAAGAGCAACACGTCGATGGAACGAAGGACGCAGGCAACAATCAGGCTCTTACGCCGCCCTAGCAGGTCTGCGAAAATGCCCGTCGGCACCTCAGTCACGAACTTGGCTATATGAAATAGTGTTTCTAAGAGACCGATAGCGAAGGGACTATAGCCATGCGCCGCGAGATAGATCACCCAGACAGCAGAGGTAAACAGCGTGTTCGAGGAAAGATTGTAGGCATCGAAGGCTAGCAGCCCAGGCACCAAGCGCCTCCAGGATTGCGCGTTAGCTGCATTCGCGTTTGCTACTATTGGGTCTGACTCCAAGGATGAATCGCTCATAAAGACAGGTACTTTCTTGACTAGCCGTGGCACAAATGTAGATAGTGCCACGCAAAACGTAATGTAGGGATACGTAAAGGCTGGTAGTACCTGACGACGTTAGTAGTAGCGTATGCAGAGAAGAAGTATGCGTAAATGGATAGGGATTGAGGTGGAGAGTAGCACATAGTATGCTATGCCAACATCGTATTAAAAGATCACAATGCTAACACGAATCTTCATTCGGCACAACTCTCCGCCGCATAAGCAAACGTGCCAGGCTTATACGGCCAGAACATGCGAGATGTGTCGGCTATGGGGGCTATAACAGGCCATACGCTGAGCGTGTATCGCCTGCTCAACGTGGCGCACCATACTCTTGTTCATGTGTCGATAATACAGTACAGAGGTTGGTTCTGTCAAGCAAGATTCCAGAATCGTCGATAATATCCATGAGAAACATCCTGGCCTCTGTGAATTATCACCATGTTTATACGTATGCTATATATAACAACTTACATACCCTGATCAAGTCTGGCATAACGCTTGACAAGCAATTTGTTTACGGGGTATAGTTGTTAGTACAAGTTGTTTCCATACAGAGATATGTCCGCCAGGGGTTATCCGTGTCGTGTAAATGCTCATCACATGACACAAGGGATGGATATCAGCCACAGGAGAAATACTCAGCTCGACCACTAGCGGCGTCTTTGTAACAACTTGTTCACTCCAACTGCACACATTGTGCGTTATAGGGAGGCTCGTTCATGTCACACTTATTTACCTATCGGCTGGTAAAGATGTCTCGCCAACATCGATTCTTACCCATCCTTCCACTCGTCTCTGTTCTATTAGCTCTGCTGCTTGCCGCCTGTGGTGGTAGCGCCAACCAGACATCCAGCAAGACGACGACGAAAAGTGGAGGAAACATCTCCGTCGGCCTTGACTCAGATGTCGTCACGCTCGACCCATTGAACTCATCCGCGCTCGTAGATCGTCAAGTGATGCTCAATATTTATGACACGCTGGTCAGAGTCGATGCCCAGAACAACATTCAGCCAGACCTGGCAACCTCGTGGCAGTACAAAACGCCGACGCAACTGATATTTACGCTGCG
>JAJZEJ010000448.1 GCA_021828635.1 Chloroflexota bacterium | reverse complement strand
ATGACACTAGCATACAACATTTCACGTGGCGCAACGTAGGTTATGATAGAAAGGCATTGCAGTCGTGGTACAGAACCAAAAGAGCGGTAGCGCGGCACGTCAGGGGCTGGGCCGAACCGGCGAGCGTCTGGCAATGGAACACCTGAGCGCGGCTGGCTACCAGATCATTGAACGCAATTTTCGCTGTCGCTATGGAGAAATCGACCTGATTGCTGAAGAAGATGACGAACTAGTTTTCGTAGAGGTCAAGACACGGCGCGGCAATGCTTATGGCTTGCCAGAGGAAGCTGTCACACCGCTCAAGCAACTCCGCCTGATACAGCTTGCGCTCTATTATCTGGACCTGCACACCTGCTCAGAACGTTCCTGGCGCATCGATGTCGTAGCCGTGCAGATGAGCGCGGCAGGGCGCATAGAAGAGATACGCATCCATCGCCATGCTGTCACCGAATAGCAGGATGAGCGAGAAAAGTATACAATAACAAACAGTGCAGAGGCACCATAAGGACCAGGGAGGCAAGGTATATTATGAACGATTTTGTAGAGTCAGCCAAGAATTTTGTCAACTCGGCAGTGAGCCGCACCAGTTGGGAAGCCCAAAAGCAGATGCGGGTTCGTAGTAAACAAAGCGAGATGGATAAGCTGCTAGATCAGCGTATACAACTCTTGAACGAAATGGTCCAGATCGCAATGGGTCTCTACCAGAAAGGGCAACTGAGCGACCCTAACCTTTCGCGTCTATGCGCCAGCATTATGGAACTAGATCATGATATGAGTGAGCGCGAAACGCAGTTGCAAGAGATCAAAAAAGAAAACTACCCCGCCGATCAATTCGCACCTGGGCCAACCTCGAACTATACTCCACCAACAGCTCCCTATGGTTCACAGCCACAGCCTGGGCCACAGGCGCAACCTGGACCGCAACCATCGTATCAACAGCAGCCTCCCCAACAACCACAGCAACCCGCGCAAAGACAACAAACGGTACATTGCCCACAATGTGGTAGCGAGATTCGTCCTGGTGCGTTGTACTGTCGCAGTTGTGGTGCAAAATTACGCTAATGTCAGTCTCGTAGGGACGTCATTTATCACGTTACGTCCCTATGGGATATCTTTAGAGAGTCATCTCCCAGGTTTCTCCGATAAGATCATGACCGTAACTATGATGCGCTTCCTGGGCAACTAGAGTAAAACCTGCTTGTTGATAAATATGCCTTGCCGCGACGAGAACACTATTCGTCCATAACTCAAGTTTCTGATAACCACTACGCCGTGCAAAACGAATACACTCCTCCACAAGGCGACGACCCAGGCCAAACCCACGTGCTTTTGGTTCCACCAACAAGAGGCGCAGCTTTGCCACTGTATCGCTCTTGCGGACAACAAACACCGAACCGACAGGCTCACCCTCCATTTCCACAATCCAGCAATGCTCCTTAGCTGGATTGTAATGAGTAATGAAATCGGCAACAATTTGCGCCACCAGTGCCTCGAAATGCTCATCCCATCCATACTCTTGTGCATAGAGAACACCATGCCGATACGTCACCCAACCCATATCACCCGCTACATGTGGGCGGAGAATGAAAGGTTCAGAAAACTTCAGCCCATTGTGGAAAGTACGCTCGATAGTCCTCATGGCCCTGAGAAGATTTTCCTGCTCCTCTTCGCTAAGATCACGGAGCATCTCTGCTATTTCATCACGCGAACGCCTATCAAGCATGGCAAAGGCACTTTCACCATCAGAGGTGAGACGAAGAATACGCTGGCGGCCATCTTGCTCTGAACGAGCCTTGTTGACTAGCCCTCTCTGCTCCAGATCATTTAAGGTACGGCTCAGATAGCCCATATCCAATCCCAGTTCGCGCCCTAGCACAGAGGTCGTCACGTGCTGCTGGTGAGCAATTTCAAAGAGAATACGGGATTCCGTCAGGGAATAAGGGCTGTGTAGCAGTCCTTCTCGCAATACACCAATCTGCCGTGTAAAGAAGCGATTGAAATGCCGAACGGCACTAATCCTATCTTCAAATATTTCCGTTGACATACAGCTATCTCCTTCACTATAAAAATCTTCTTATTTGCTATTATCAAATACTTATATGCTTTTGTCAAGTATATAAAGGCAAATAGGCTGGACAGAGGCTCATACTGCATACCACACTCATGCCTTCCTCTATTTCCCCAACCGAACCGATATGCTATAATAGATAGCACTCTGGAAACGCGAGGCTGGTTCAGAAGTACACTATTTCATTGTTGTGAAGGTCATACCGTGACAAAAGACGCCCAAGAGGAAACATACACACTCGATATCGTTAGCCACAGTTCGGCACAGACGCAACGCCTGGGTATGCATCTGGGTGATTTACTGCATGGTGGTGAACTCATTCTGCTCGATGGCAAGCTTGGCATGGGCAAAACCACTTTCACACAAGGGCTGGCTCAGGGATTAGATATTCACGAGGTTATCAATAGCCCAACATTTACGTTGCTCAAGGAGTATACTGGACAGTCCAGAACTATGCAGGGTACAACTTCTGAATGTCGGCCTGCACTCTATCACTTCGATCTCTATCGCTTGGATGACCCCGAAGAGATTTTTGATCTGGGTTTTGAAGATTACTTTTACGGGACAGGCGTGTGCGTTGTCGAATGGGCTGATAAAGCAGAAGAGTTCTGGCCGAGCAAACGGTTACGCATCCAGATGAAAATGATGAGTGATACCAAGCGTGGTCTGTTGTTTCTCGCAACGGGTACGCAATATTGTAAGCTACTAAAGCAATTTCAGAAACAGGCTTATGCTACTGCTAGCACTTGATACCTCGACACGACAGGCGAGTATTGCGCTGTGTAGCGAGGATGAGATTTATCATGAATATATCTGGCAGATCGGGAACAATCATAGCGTCGAATTGCTCACGCACATTGAGCGCATGATGGCTGAGAGCCAGTACGCGATGGCACAACTTGATGGCATCGCAGTCGCCACGGGTCCGGGTTCCTTCAATGGTATTCGGGTTGCCGTGGCGACTGCGAAATCGCTGGCTTTCGCGTTAAAAAAGCCACTGGTGGGCGTGAGTACATTAGACAGTATCGCCGCTCAGCAACACTACTGGCATGGTCCCGTTTGCGCACTGCTGGAGGCGGGACGGGGCGAATTGTATAGCGCATGCTATACGTTTGAGGCTGTAGCCGATAGTACCGGTAGCCTGAGCTACCAGATGCAACGGCTTAGCAACTACGAAATGGGATTGCCCGCACTCGTTATCACACAGGTGCGTGAACAGGCCAGTACCTGGTTGGGAGTCCCAGGTGAGCGGCAAATGCCGCCATTCCTTTTCTGTGGCGAGATCAGCGCGGCCTCACGGCAGGCACTGCTCGACGAGATGCAGGAACAGGCTCTCTTTGTCCATCGTCTTGAGGCCATCCGCCGCGCTTCTGTGCTAGCATCGCTCGCCATGCAACGCTTGCACGCAGGCCAGCAGGACGACCCTTTATTACTCGAACCACTCTACCTGCGGCGTCCTTCTATTACCACGAGTAAACGGAAACGTCCGTTGCTCGGTAATCCAGAGTCGGAAACGACGGCAGGTCAGAGTCAGACAGAAAGGGAACAGGGTGCGTTACGTCATTGACCGCATGACGATGTCGGACGTGCCTCGCGTCGTCGAAATAGAACGTCTTGCTTATCCTTCTACCTGGCCTCCCAGCGCCTATCGCAAGGAGCTACAGGATAATCGCTGGGCGCATTATATTGTTTTACGCGATAAACATATCTCAGAGGACCGTATCGTGGATGCTATGCCAGAGCTGGATAGACCGCGCAAAAGTCGGCTCTTCCCGCTCTCATTGCTGCCCAGTCGCTCAGCCGCAACCATGTCATCGCCAGATATGGCCTCGATCATCGGTTTCGCTGGTCTCTGGCTGATGGTCGATGAAGCCCATGTAACAACTATCGCCATGCATCCCGGCTTTCGTCGTCTGGGACTGGGCGAACTGCTACTCGTCAGCTTGATCGACATTTCTTATGAGATCGGCGCGAAATGGGTCACGTTAGAGGTGCGCGTCTCCAATTACACGGCCCAAAATCTCTATCATAAATACGGCTTCCGCGAGGCGGGCCTGCGCCATCGCTATTATAGCGATAATCAGGAAGATGCGCTGATTATGTGGACCGAAGAGATCAATTCTCCGGCTTATAAGCAGAAATTTCAGGAACTCAAAGCTGAACTCATGAAGAAGCTGGAAACGCGATAGGACCGAGAAGCTATGCTGGTACTTGGCATTGAAAGTTCATGTGATGAAACTGGGGCGGCAATTGTACGTGATGGACGCTATCTCCTCTCCAATGTGGTAGCGTCACAGATCGAGATTCACAATCGCTATGGGGGTGTTGTGCCGG
>JAJZEJ010000070.1 GCA_021828635.1 Chloroflexota bacterium | reverse complement strand
AGCGCATGGGCATGAATCTCTTCTTTGCAGCTTCCACTTAGCTCTGGTGCAATGGCGACAATATGGCCTTCGACAACCGCAATATCGGCCTGTTGTTCGCTAGTTGGCAAAACGAGCGTGCCGCCGCGAATGAGCAGATCGTATTGACTCATGCTTGGCCTCGTTCCTGGGCCAATAGTAATACGAAGCGTTCTAGTGCTGCCAATGCGCTAGCTATGTCCTCAACCAGAACAGATTCGCGTGGGTTATGGCTGATACCGGCGCGGCAACGCACAAAAAGCATGGCAATGGGTGTGAGATGGGCCATGATAGCGGCATCGTGGCCTGCGCCGCTCGTCATGGAAAAGACGGGATAGTCCTGCGCCTCAATGCTCCGGCCTAGCAGCATTATCAGGTGTGGGTCACAGGCAATTGTGCTGTGTCCCTGAATGGCCTGCCATTCTACGGCTACCTCGCGTGCTAGTCCTATTGCGCGTGCTTTTTTTTCTAAGTGTTGATTGGCCTGCTCACGTATCTGATTGCTCTGATGACGCACATCCAGGCTGAGCGTGACCTGACCGGGGATGACGTTGCTAGCATCGGGATAGACAGAAAGTTGCCCAATTGTTGCCACTAAACCAGCTTGGCTACGTGCATATTGCTCAACCGCCGTGATAAACTCGCTAGCCGCACACAACGCATCACGCCGCATCTCCATCGGCACAGTTCCGGCGTGGCCTGCTTCGCCTTTGAAACGCACGGTAAAGCGGTTTTGTCCGACGATGGCCGATACGATGCCCATCGGTAGATTGCGTGCCTCTAATACTGGTCCCTGTTCGATATGCACTTCACAGTAGCCAATCAGATCATCTTTGGCGCGTATACAGCTTGCCAGCGCAGCAGGATTGCCGCCGAAGGTGCGGATAGCCTCGGTCATCGGGATGCCATCGCTATCGATCAGTTGCAGATAACGTGGTTCAAAGACGCCTGCGACCGCTTGGCTACCCACATAGGGTGTGTGATAGCGCAGTCCTTCTTCGTCGGCGAAGCCATAAACCTCAATAGCGAAGGGCAGGCGCTGTTGACGGTTATGCAATATTTGCACACAGGAGATAGCCAGCAGGACGCCCAACGGTCCATCATACTTACCTGCGTCGCGGACTGTATCGAGGTGTGAACCAAGTAGCAGTGTTCCCTTGCCCTGCTGGAAGCCCTCGTAACGGCCAATAATGTTGCCGATAGCGTCCTGATGCACCGTCATTCCTGCTGCTTCCATCCATACGGTGACGGTTGCATTGACCTGATGCATGGGTGGTGTGGCAAAACGTCGTGTCAGGCATCCTGTCTCCTCGCTGAAACTACCCAGCGTGTCACATCGCTGTATAATGCTGTGCGCTATGTTGGCAAATGTCGTTATTGTCATTGTTTCAACTCCCGCGATAGGTGCTATAGGCCCAGGGTGAGACGAGCAGTGGTATATGATAATGGGATGTTGGGTCGGCAATGCCGAAACATACCGGTATCACATCCAGAAATGGTGGTTCAGGTGTGGCAACCTTTTGTGCTGCAAAATAGGCACCGACGGCAAAATGCAATTCATAGACACCGGCAACCAGCTCATCATCGGCTAACAAGGGAGTGTCAGTGCGCCCCTCAGCGTTGGTGCATACCGTCTTGAGGAGCGTGCGACGTGCGGGCCATTGGTCGCCGGATTCCTCTGTTTCGACACGCAAAAGCCGAATAGTGAGTTGCGCGGCAGGGCGACCACGCATGGTATCGAGGACGTGTGTGGTGAGATTGCCCAAGTGCTTAATCCTCCTCTACTTACGAAGTATGGACGCGATAAATTGGTCCCTACAGGTTTACAAATTGCGCGTAATTGTCAGCTTGATGAGACCATAGGCCGGGAAGGGATCGCTGTAGACCTTCACTTTCTGCTCTGTTGATGATTCAACCATCGGGTCGCGTGTGCGATTCTGAGCCTCGAACGAAATCTCCACCAGCTGTGGGAAGCGTGCTAGTAAGCGCGTTCCCATCTCATGCACGAGATGCTGAATCGATTCGCTGACAAACTCGTGAAAGATGCTCTGAATCATATCACGTATTTGCTCAGCAGGGATGTAGCGAGTGTGGTCGGTAGCGATCATGTCCGCGCTATCGCTATATTTCCAATAGACATCCATATAGATGAAGAGCGGACGATCACCGCGTTCCGGTAGTGTGGTATACGCATCACGCACAAAACGTGTGAAGGCGCTACCCGTCACCTTAAATAATTCGAGATTGACCCGTCCACCGCGATGGCTTTTGAGTGTTGGTTGCCCGTCTTCTTGTGCGAAATCCATCTCGATAGTGGTGTAGTCATTATGGGAGCGGCTAAATAAGACATTACTGTCGCCAAAAACGTTGTTGTCGTTGGGTACATAGGCTGATGTGAAGGGCAGTTCGCGGCCTGTCAGACGAATGATCTGCATTTGCGGATAGACGCTTAGAAATTGATGGCCGAGCAAGGCGATGAATTCTTCCAGTGTCGAGCCGTTGAAACTGAGAGCCTGTTGCAGAATGAAGTTTTTCATACTGTCGGTGGCAACAACATTGCTATTGTCGCCTTGCGTATAGGCAGGCAAGAAGTTCGTGCCGAAGACTTCGACATCAATTTCGCAGGCAAACAATGTGTTATCGCGTCCTGTAAAGGATGATTCTGGAATAGCCGCTACGCCCGTTAATGGTGGTGCATAGACACGATAGACCGGCACATGTGCTTTACCATAACTGATGATGTAGGAATTGCTGGTAGTCATCGTAGCCCCCTTCTAATGCAAAAAAGGAAATATCATCTATCTAAGGAATATCAGGTGAGAGAGATGGGATATTCTGGGATGTTCATGCTATAGCTACTGGTTACGGCGTTGCTTATTTATGTTATTTGTCATCGCTGACAGTATCAAGCAGGCGTAGCCAGCAGATTTTAGCCACTTCGCCGAGCGCGATATGAATCTCCTGCTCACCTGCGTTGTTGATGCGTGTGGCAAAACCTGCCAGAATACTTTCTTTCTTATTTTCACGCGCACAGATGACGAATGGGAAACCGAAGCGTTCGCGGTATGCTTGGTTATAGCGATTGAAGGTGGCAATCTCCGTCGGCGTGAGCTGATTGAGTCCGGCTGCGGCCTGTTCGCCTGTCGAAGCGGAACTCACTGTACCTGCCAGTGCGGCACGTCCTACCAGGTCCGGGTGTGCCTGAAGCAACACAATTTGCTGTTCAATTGGTGCATCATACATAACCTTGCAGAGTGCCTGATGTAAATCTGTGAGAGTAGTGAACGGACGCGCTGACCATGCTTGCCTGACAATCCACGGTGGTCCCTCGAAGAGCGAACCAAGCGCGGCTACAAAGCTCTCCTGGTCAAGTGCATTGACCTCTTGTAGCGTCAATTGTTGCAATACCATGACAACCACCACTCTTTCTATCCCGCATAGCGTAGAGATTGGCTCTAATGCACATTTACAATCCGTGTTGGAACAAGTTCTGGTAAAGCGAAAACCCCTATGTGCATTTTTTACATAATGGAAATATTTTTCCATTTACCTAGAGTATATCTGTCGTTGCTTTGCTTGTCAAGAGATACCGAGGCAAAGGATGTGGTTATTTTTTTTGAGCTGTACTCACCTCATCAGATACTGTATGTTGTTTAATAAAAGCATAAGCAAGCCCAGGGATGGTTGGCTTATAATGAGCGAAAATTCCATACGTAAGAAAGAGAGCGATGAAGGTGGATTTGAACAACAAAGTGGCACTTGTTACCGGTGGTGGCACGGGAATTGGTAGAGCTACCTGCCTTGCACTAGCTAAGCGAGGGGTAACGGTAGCGGTGAACTACGCGCACTCGAAAAATGATGCGGAAGAAACAGTCTTAATGATTGAAAATGCTGGTGGACACGCCATCGCTGTACAGGCTAATGTCTCCCAAGACGAAGAAGTGCGAGCAATGGTCGATACCATCGTGCAGCACTTTGGTACTGTACATCTGCTTGTCAATAATGCCGGTACCACCCACCATATTCCTCTAGATGATCTGGAAGCGGCGACAGAGGAGGTATGGGATGAACTGTATGCGGTCAATGTGAAAGGTATGTTTTACTGTGCAAGGGCGGTTGCCCCCTGGATGAAAAAAGAACAGCAAGGTGCGATTGTGAATGTGGGGAGTATCGCGGGACTTACCGGTTCTGGTTCTTCACTACCATATGCTGTCTCTAAAGCAGCCGTGCATGGCCTGACCAAATCGCTGGCTCGTGCTTTAGCACCAGAGATCAGAGTATGTTGTGTGGCTCCCGGAGCCGTTGTGACCAGATGGTGGGCCGGACGCGAAGAAAACATGCAGAGGTTAAGCCCTCATCTGTTGCTACAGCGTACCGCGACTCCT